>DKQD01000108.1 GCA_002474345.1 Bacteriovoracaceae bacterium UBA7317 | reverse complement strand
TTCTTAGTTTCTTTTTTCTTAGTTTCTTTTTTAGAAGAGACTACTTTCTTTTTTCCTTTGAAATAAACAGAGATACTTTCTTCACCCTCAGAGGAAGGGGCCATAAGAAGTTCTTTTCGAGGAGCGGAGTCTTTTCCAAAACAAATTTCAAGCATTCCTTTTGCGGCGATATTGTCTTCAATTTCAATGGCCGTATAATTTTCCCTTCCTAAAATATACTTAAAAGCTTCAGGAGACATTTCCCCTAACCCTTTATTTCTTTGAATTTCTTTAATTTTGATTCCAGATTTTTTAATTTGCTCTAACTCACCTGGAGATTCAGCAAATTTTCTTCCTTTTTCAGTAACAATTTCAAATAAAGGAGCCCTTGCTATTTGAATCACTTTAAATTCAAAAAGTTCAGGCCAAAATTGATAGAAAAAGTTCGTAAGAAGTGTATTAATATGCCCACCATCAACATCAGAGTCTGCTAAAAAAACAATTTTTGAAAATCTAAGTTTTTTAAAGTCTGGTTGCTGTCCTATAACAAGTCCAATGGAGGCCATGATGTCTGAGAATTCTTGGTTATCAAGAATTTCCTTAATATTGGCTTGAGCAACATTCATGGGTTTTCCTTTAAGGGCAATCCCACCTTGGTAAAGTTTATTTCGAGCAGATCTCAACCCCCCAATGGCCGAATCTCCCTCACAAATAAAAAGAGTGCATTTATCTCTATGCTTTCTTTCATTCGCATCAAGAAGCTTCTCAATCCTTTGTTTTTTCTGCTTTCTTGCCTTTTTCGATGCATCTTTTAGCTCTTGAAAGCGATGACGTGAACGACACCTCTCCAAAACTAGCTCTAAAAACTCTTTATTTTTTCTGAAGAATTTATCAATTGCCTTCTTCATAAAAATTTCAATGGCCTTTTCTAGATGCGCATCTCTTACAAGCTTTCTCTTTGTTTGGGATTCGAATCTAGGATTAGGCATAGTCACGCCAACAATAAAGGTAATTCCAGTCAGAATATCATTATCTGTTAGGGTTAATTTACCCTTCTTAGCCTGCCTCTCCAGCTTGTCTTTAATTGCATTGACAAAAAGTCTTCTGATTCTATCGTGGTGGAAACCACCATCAAATGTTGGAGTTGAATTAACAAAAGAAATAAACCTCTCTCTATCTTCATTTTGTTTATCAATAGTCAAAGATAGGGATAAGTCGATTTGACCCTTTAATGTTTTTTTACTCTTGGTCCCCTTAACTTCATATTTATAGCAATCCTCTCCAAAAAGCTGAGCATTTTTTTCATCAACTCTTTGAGCTAATTCATAAAGACCTTTTTTAAAAAGGTATTTTTCTTTATTGAAATAGAAAGTAAGACCTGGATTGTTATACGCTAAATCAATGATCCTTTTTCTTAGAAGTTCTTCATCTATTTTATTATTTTTATAAACTTCCTTAGCAAGAATAAGCTCTATTTTTACGCCGGAATGACCTTTAAAAGGTTTTGGCCTATTTTTTTTAACTTTTAAAGCTCCATCTAAAAAGTTAAAAACTTGCTCTTTCTTCGAATTGTAATGCCTTACAGTTACCTTAAACTCGTCACTTGTGAGACAAGTTGCGGCAGCTCCTAAACCATTTTGGCCAAGAGTCCGATTTAGAAAACCTTTTGAGTCAACTTCTTCATCCTTAAACTTAGAACCTGTTCGAAACTCTGTATAAACCTGCTGAACCTTAGTTAGGGGAAAACCAATTCCATTATCTTCGATGATCACTTTTTTATTATCATCTGATAAAGTAGTATGGATTTGGGTCACATGGCCTCTGTAGAACTCATCAATACAGTTGTCTAAAATTTCCTCTATGGCCTTACTTTTGGCCTGATGAAATTTAACGGTTTTAAAATCGACAGAATGCTCACCATAAACATAGGTATCTAAGTCTTCATGATGATTACTTCCAAAGACCAGTGATATCCTATTCCTGCAATGCCACCTTTGATCTTTCTTTTCAATGGTAGCCTCTTTAGCCTTCCCTTTTCTTTTTACAGATTCAATTGCCATTTTTTTAATTCCATCTTATTTATTTAAGGTAAACTCTAGTCTTTATGACCTAACATAATCTTATTTTGAATGATTTAATTTCAGGTTAGAGAGCTAATGAAACCTAGAAAAGGCACAATGCAAAACAACCGCCGATCTTTCTTTCCAACTCATTTGATCATCTTCCTTTGTTCCATTTTTCTTTTTCCAACTCAAGCACAAAATGCAGAAAAAATGCCTTATTCTCATAAAAAGGCGAAATTAATCCGCTTAGATACCCTCCCCTATTCACCAAAGCTTATTCAAAAAATCACCAAAGGTATTATTATTAGCTCATCTGATGTTAAAACTCTTAAAGAAAAAAAAGAACAGAAACAAAAGTTAAAGTTTTCAGTTACAGGACTTCATAAAAAATCCTGCAGGTTTGCCCTTAGAAAGCTTTCTCAATACGAAATCTATAAAAATCATATAGGTTTTATAAAAGAGAGCCGCTATTTAGAGAGTAAAGGTAGAGTTGACTTCCTTTTATCATCGCTGCTTCTTCCTTTTGACATGAGGCTTAATTTTAAAATTCCAAGGATAAAGTCTCCTGGTACTTACCACTTCCTTTTTGACCAAGGATTTTTGAAAAATTTAAAGGGAATTATCCACGTTGCAGACTCAAAAAATCAATGCCTTTTTCATACTACGGCTTCTTGGATCGGACCTCACTCAGGCATAAATAACACAGTCTTTGCTTTCTTTTCCAAAGCCCTTTCCGAACTTGCAATGAAAAACCTTTTTAGAATGAGCAAGACATTTTAACCCTCCACAAAAGGTGACTTTTTACCCAAACCGTATTATAGATAAAGATTCCGTGTTTCAATGACAAAGGTTTTCAATTGAAAGTATTGAGAATATCGGCTCAAGATACGTACCCTATCAGAAGTAAGATACTTTTTGGTGGGGATAATCCAATTGAGTCCTGCAACTTTAAAGGCGATGATGAAGACCAAACTTTTCACTTGGGAGCCTTTATTGATGGCCAACTTGTCAGTGTTGCATCGATGTACTTTGAAAAACATCCGGATATTGAAGAGCCTTACCAGTACCAGCTTCAAGGGATGGCAACGCTCGTTGAGCATCAATACAAGGGATTAAGTTCTGCACTCCTGCAAGTCGCTTTTCCTATAGTAAAACAAAACCTTTGCCACCTTGTTTGGTGTAACGCAAGAGAAGAAGCTATCGGGTTTTATAGGAAGATAGGGTTTGAAGGAATCGGAGATTTATTTGACATCCCTCCAGTTGGAAAGCACCTTCTCATGGTTAAATATCTTGATAAATAAAAGATTAGTTTTTGCAGAGAGGTTCAGGCGACCTCTGAGGTAACTTTTCTCTATGAGTTTTTTCACAGTTCAAACGATTTTCAAATTTTTTTAAAGGAACGCAAGCTAAGCCACTTTTATTCCATATTTTTGCCTTTTTTCTTCTCTCTTCACAGTTTTCAAAATTTTCCTTTATAACACATGCGAAGTGCTTTCCTTTACAATCGTAAATTAGATAAGGTCCTCTTCTATAAAACCGTGAAATTCTGATATCGTCGCCCATTTTATCAAATGTTCCAACTCCATATTTAAGGACTTTTTCCTGCTCCTTTTGCTCTGGATCAAGCTCAATTTCAACTGCGACGACCTCATTAAAAA
>DKQD01000138.1 GCA_002474345.1 Bacteriovoracaceae bacterium UBA7317 | reverse complement strand
TACTTTTTTGAATTAAACAAAAAACCAGGACCTTTATTAAGGTTTGGCCTTATTTTTGTATTATTTAAATGGCAGTTAAATTCTTTTGAGAAAGTAAGGGGTGAAAAAATAAGAAAAAAAATAAAATACAAACAAAGAAAAGATTTCTTTAAGATAAAAGTTAAAAAATCAGTATTTTCTATTTCTTTTTTCACACTTCATTATAGACCTAATTTATAGTCAATTGATGGACAATCTTTATAATGTGATTGTTTTTGAGTAAAAAAAATTGTTAACAATTTTAATTGTTAAATCTTTTTTTTTAAGATGTTGGGCTATAGCTTCTTCCCCTCCATTTAATATTTTCTTTCTTGGACCAGCGCCAGGAATTTAGTGAAATTGATAATAAAAATAAAACTCCAAAGGGGTGTAAAAGGCAGAAGGTAAGTGCCTGTTTAAACCTTAAGGCCATTATGATTCTAGGTAGAAGGTTCATGAAAACCCCAAGAAGAGAAGGTATGAGGTATAAGTCTTTTTCAATAAGGCCTAACCAAGAAAAGGTTAGACTCACAAATGGAAGGATAAAGGAGATATAATACAAAGAGAGAACTCCGAAAAGAGTAGTTGTCTTTCTCCCAAGCCCTTCATAGATATTCTTTGAAAAGCCTTCCCAAACGCTCTTTGCCGAATCATACATTCTACATGTCGACACTTTAGAAGCATCCGTAAAGATCACTTTACCACCAGATTTTTTAATATTTGTACAAAGGTCCATATCATCAACGATACTACTTTTTATTGCTTCAAATCCTCCGGCTTTTAATAGCTCTTTCTTTTTTAAAAGCATAATTTGTCCCATTGCGACCATAAATTTGGGGTCCTTACTACGCCAAATGAGAGGAATAGGGAGCCAGCTAAAGTAGGTCGTATAAAGAAGTGGGAGGACAAGTTTTTCTGCCCATGTTTCCATTTTTTGAAGAGGGACTCCTGTAAGGGCGTGACACTTATATTTGTCTTCAAGAAGATAAAGGAGCTTTGAGACAGCATCTTTTTTTAAAGAGACATCACAGTCAATATAAAGAACATTTTCAGCTTCAGAGCTCTCTAGCAATTGTTGGCAAGCAAAGACCTTACCGGCCCAGCCTTTTGGTAAACTTTTTCCTTGAATGACCTTTAGGCTTTTAAATTCTTTTTGAAGCTTTTTTAAAATAGTTGGGGTTTTGTCAGTTGAGTTGTCGTCGCAAACAACGACTTTGTTAATATGTTGAGAGTTTTGGAGTGCTTGTCTTAAACATGTTTCAATATTTTCCTCCTCATTCCTTGCTGGAATAAGGATGTCGACTTTCCCCGTACCTTTTGTTTTGTTTTTTGCAGTTGGCCAAAAAACAAGGTTAAATAGGGTTAAAAGGAATGAAATTGTGATGGGGATGAGCCACAAATAAGGAAACAATAGTTTTAAATCATTAAATTGTGCCATGCTACTTTTACCTTCTCTTGTTTTAAATTATCTTTCCACCCTAATTCAACGGCTTTTAACCAAAAGGGGGACCTCATGGCCCTTTCCAAAAAAATATTACTCATATTGGCCTTCATAGCTAATCCTTTGCTATTAGAGGCTTTGGAAACAGACGACTTTTACTCTCTTACGAAACCTTTACCTGATTCGAGAGGCGCAATCAATGGATATATCAATAACGTTATTGATAAGCATGTTTTATGGGCCAATGAGAAAAAACGCGGCGTTTCATGCGACAAAATGACTTTTAGGGTCGCTTCTTATTTCCTTTCAAGGTTTAGAGGCCCTGTCAATTTCCTGGAAAAAAGAGGACTTTTATACCCTGATACAGACAGCCGAGAAGAAATTCATCAAGAAACTATTTATCGAGATATATCCATTCTTAAATCACAAAGCAGGCATATTAGGATTGGCGAGGTTATTTTTGGAGAAGACAAGTTTGAGCACTTTTTTGGAATGGGCTTTTTACATTATGTTAAGTATAGAGGAACTTTTAAAAAGCTTTTAAGAAAAGGGTTTTCAAAAGAGCAGGCACGAAGAGAGGCCATTAAAAATAGCCTTCCTTTTTCTATTTACTCCGAGAATACTTTTGTTGGTCTATGGCCTTCTGGCATTTTTTCTTTTGCTGATATTGAGGCCAACATAGCATCTATTCCTTTTTACGATGAAATTTGTAGAGAAAATCCAATATTAAAAAAGAAAGGCAAAATTTGGTCAAGGGTAAGGGAGTTTGACTTTGTTCACTATCTTCATCCTTTTTGGAATGAGGCCATTAATATGAATTATTACGCTCCTAAAGTTTTGCCTAAAATCAAGCCTTACCTTCGAGAGTATTGTGATAAGATGCCATCAATTAAGAATTCTTCTTTTTGGAAGTACTCAGAGAAAGTAAAGCATCTTAGTTTATCTGAAGAGTTTCTAGGCGAGATGCAAGAAAAATTACCTAAGAGGATTGCGGGGTCTTTTGAGGATTTTTGTGCAAAAATAAAATAAAGTAAATAGACGGCAAAAATCTAAGAAAATCAAAATAACTTTATTGAATATAAGTCCAAGAAGAGTTTTTGTTTGGAAACAAAAAAACTAAACTCCTTTTTTAAAATAAGCCTTTTAAACAGATTATATAGGCTGCCTCTTTAAAGTTAAGAAAGGAAAAAGCCGATTTTCCAGGAATGCTATTCCCTTTAGGACTTGGTGTAAAAATTCCCAAATTCCCTTTAATGACACTTTTATTTGTGGTCTTGAATACCTATTTGTTTTTTATACAGCCAGATCTAGATGTTGCCCGTATAGAATCATTGGTAAAAAAAGAGAACCTATCAGAGCTCATCTCTTATTATAAAGAAAAGGATTATTTAAATAAAAGTAATATGACAATTAGCTCTTTAATAAAGGCCCAATTTTCTCACGGTAGTTTACTTCATTTAATTGGAAATATGGTGGCCCTTATTGGTTTTGGAATTTATGTTGAGGCAAGGTTAGGTTCGGCAAACTTTTTAGTTGTTTACCTTATCGGGGGATTTCTTGGATTAAGTGGATCGACTTTTTTCTTTTTAAAACCTGAAAGTTTTCTCTTAGGCGCCTCAGCAAATGTATTTTCTATAATGGGTTGTTTTTTTATATTGTTTTTTAAACATTATATTAAGTTCTTTTTATTTTACTTTATTGTCTGGAAGAGAATTGTCTTACCTGTGAATTATAGCTTTCCTTTTTTCTTTATTTTAGTGGAAGTGAGTAATCAACTATTGGCCGGCAATAATGTAGCAAATGATGCTCATCTTATTGGAATGGGGGTAGGTATAGTATTTAGTGCAATTTTCTTCGTATCAAACCCCATTCAATGGCCTTTTATATATCAAATTGAGCTTGATAAGTTTGAGACCGCCAAAAAAACTATTGATTTTGAAGAGCAGTCAAAGGTTTGCAGTGATATTTTAGAGTTTAACCCCATAAACTTTAAAGTCAGGTTATTTATCCTTTTAAAAGCATTAGAAAGATATGAGTCTCATGGAGGCCTAGATGATAAAACAAAGCAAGTTTTCATGGATCACCTCGAAAGATATATTGGGAAGTTTATTAGTGAAAAAAGATTTGATCTTTGTGCCCTTTTAATAAAGAAAATACCTTTTTCACTCGGCTTTACCCCTTACTTTAAAGGTTTGTCACAAAAGCAAATTATTAAGCTTGGGGATTACTTTTTAGACTCAAGAGATTATTGTATTGCCCTTAGGTTTTACCAGTTGTTTATAGATTATTATCCTGAATCAAAAAGAACAAAAAATATCTTAAGAACTTGTGAAGGAGTTTTAAGCGGTCTTCATAGTAATGAAGAGTTAAAAAAATTAAATATTTTAAAAGAAACACAAAAAAATAACTTATTATCACATTTAATTCAAGCAAAGTTGGTGGATGATTTTAAAGAAGAGGCCTAAGGTGGAAAATAGAGAACTAAAAGATCCTGAAGAGTTCAAAAAGTTTCACAAAAGCGAAGAGGATTATTCACTTTGCCCTCCTGCAGGGTTTGGTGTTCGCTTACTTGCCCTCGGTTTGGATGGTTTAATTTTGGCTATCATTAATCAAACCGTAACTATTTTGGCAATTTATACTCATTTGGGTAGGGAAGGAAATTTTGGAGATTTTGAAAAAATCCCACCACATTTTCAGATGATTGCTGTTTTTTTGAGCACTTTAATTTCTTTTTTAATAATAATAAGACCTTTAAAAAAGAAAGGACAAACTCCAGGTAAAAGAGTCTTAAAAATCAAGGTTGTAAGAGAAAATTTTGATATAGATTTATCTTGGGGCCAGGTTATTTTTAGGGAGTGGGTTTTTAAGTCTGTGTCGTTTTTATTATTCTTTATAAGTTTACCCATGGTTATGTTTCGAAAAGATAAAAGGGTTCTCCATGATGTTATTTGCGGGACACAAGTTGTAAGAGTTAAAGAAAATGAACACCTTTGATGTTTTCTAGTTTTAACCATTCACTCTGTGGAGCGAAAATATTAAGAAGGCCTAGTGTTTTAAAGTTGGATTCCTTTGTTACGAGTTGTTGCTAAGCTTAATTAATTATTGAAAGCTTCGATATATCTAGGAAACCAACTTTATTGTAAAAAAATGCGGTGCCTTTAATTAAAAAAACTGGCCACTTTGTCGAAAATTAAGCCAAAATACCCCGCTTAAAGGACCTTTAATTATAGACTATAGAAGGAGTTCCCTTTGGAATTTGTAAAATTAAGTGACATCTCTGTGGAAAATTCTTATCTACGTTTAGATACTGATGTTTCAGATTTAGAAAAAAGCATAGGTGCTTTAGGTCTTTTATCTCCTCTCGTTATAGACTCAGAAAATTTACTTTTAGCAGGTGGTCGCCGTTATAGTGCTCTAAAAAATTTAGGTCATGAAAAAGTTTGGGTCAAAAGGTCCAAAGGTGATGCTTTGGAAAGAGAGCTTGTCTCGATTGATGAAAATCTTGTTAGAAAAGACTTGGAAAAGGTTGAGCTTGAGGCAAATCTGAGGCGTGCCAAAGAATTATATACAGAGCTTCTTAATAAACAGCAGGGAAAGGCATTAGAAGTTGCTAGGGAAATTGAAGCGATGGAAGAGTCTGAAAAACCTGTTGTTCCAGATAGTTCAGGTGACGGTAAAAAAGATGCCTTACCCGAGGTCGAAGTTTTGGCGTCCCAAAAGTTTGTTAAAGATGTTAGTGAAAAAACGGGTATGAGTCACCGCCAGATTTTTCAGGCCATTGAGCGGGACGAGAAAGCGTCTCCTGATATAAAAGGAGCAAGAGTAAGGGGTGAGATATCTATTGGGCATACCAATGAAGTTATTAAGCTTCCTAAAAAAGATCAAAAGCACATGCTCCCTCTAATAAAAGATAAAACTGTAAGGGAAGTTAGAAGTCTTGTTAAGGAAGCTAAATCTCAGGGAATCGACGCTGTTGTGGAAAGATGTTCCAGAGAGCGAATATACTCAAAAGAAGCTAAAAACCTCCAAAAGCTTTTCAAGAAGGCGTCACAAATATTAGGAGGCCTCGAGTTAGAGGGGATTTCTCTTGATGATGAATCTCTAATTGATCTAAAAAAAGATTGGGGAAAAACTCATTCACTCATGACCAAGCTCTTAAACGATGAAGAAAGCTTTTCACAAAACGTTGGTTTTCCTCCTGGGCAAAGCCACATTGAAGAAAATCCAAATGCCTATCAATAAATTGAAAAGAACTTACATTAACATTCTTCTACGATAAAAAGAACAGTTGAATAGACTAACCTTTAAGTCATTTCCAAAACTCTAACTTAATCTATTGCTAACTTTTCAATAAGTTAAATTCTTAGATTGAAACTCTATAAGTTAATTAAAAAACTTCACCGAAAGCCTTTGAAGGCAAAATTTTAGAGTTTTATTCCCATAAAATTGTTTAGCTTTCAAATATTGTTTTTAATTTAAAAAAAAAATATTGAAATTAAATAATTATACAAGAAATTAAATTCAATTTGGAATGAAGGTTTAAAAAAATATTTTTAAGTTTGAATTACAAAGGAAATAAAAAATAAAATTTTTCGAAAGATATTATAATGGTCTAGGTTACAAATTCTCTTTCCAAAGGAATAAACTGTGGGCCCAATAAAAAAACTTTTTCATTTTCTTATTCCATCTTTATTTTTTTTAGTAAGTCCTTTCCTCATGGCAGGTGAAATATGGTCACCTTCCACAATTATCATTAGATTTGACGGAAGTGTTGGTCATAAAATTCCGCTGCCTCTGGATTACTTTCAAGGAAATAAACCTTTAGGTCCTGCGGTTGGGAATAAGTTAGGGGGAGGTTTTTTTCCGGTTTTTGGGGGAAATTATCAAAAGTTTAAAAGAGTTTTTGCTCTAGAGGAACTTAATGAAAAAGAGGATACTGTTGATGGACTTAAGCCTGTTGGTAAAGATGAGATTCTTCTTCCTTCAGTTCACCCGAGAGGTTATAGGGTCATTGAGCAACATGCAAAAAGTTTAAATCTTGTCGGAATGGTAGGAGCAGGTCCTGGGGGTTACCTCTTTTTAAGTGCAGGTCTTGGAGCCGGTTTCAATGTAGGAAACGGTTTCGTTGCAAGTAGAACAGTTAAGACTCTTGCTGAATCAAAGCGGCTTCCTTGGCCTAGTATTCCTGGAAATATTAAGGAGTTAAACAAACAGCTTAAACCTGGAGACAGCTTATCTTGGAAACAAAATATCAATCTTATAGTAAATCTTTCGGCGGGGGCCGGTTGGTTAGCTGGAACAGGTTTTTGTGGTGGGATTAATACAACTTGGAATACAACAATTGGAAGACCCCAGCAATTTGGAAATAGACCCATCGTTCAGGTCAGCTATGCTAAGGCAAAAGATAAAAAAGTAGGAGGGTCTGTTGGAAACCTCCTTTCTAATTTTAGTTTGACGAAAGTTTGGGGAAAATCAAATTCATTGACTTATATTTTTGATCTCGGTCATAGGGGAAAACAGGATATTGAGTTAGAAATGAGTCTTGATGACCCTCGCCTTAAAAAGCTAGATCAATCCTATTTAGGAAGTTTAAAAGATTCCATAAATAAAAAGGTTAGAGGACAAAAAGTTAAAAAGCTCTCTTTCAAAGGTGCAACGGCCCTCCTAGCTTATAATTTAGCATTAAAGGGAGATTTATCAGTTGCTGATATTTTAAGTCAAAGCAAGGGGAAGTACGGGGTTACAAAAGTGTCAGATGAAGATAAAAGATCCGTTTCTAAAACTAAGGCAGTTGGCTTTAAAATACCATGGCTTATTAAAGCGGGTTATTCATCAGGAAAGAGCTTTGTTGTCAGTGATCTTAAAAAAATTAATGAGCATACCGTTGTAGAAACTTTAAATGGAATCTACTCAAAAAAGTACGGAACGAGTGGTGTTTTAAGTCGTGATGCCAGTAGGGCGAGTGTTTTTTCTGGGTTTGTTCAGCAGGTAATGCCTTTAAATGAAGGGGGAGATCCTGAAAGTGATCATCGAAGGTATGCTGCTAATTGGAAATATTCTTATATAAGAAATAAAGTAAATGAGAAAAAAATAAAAAGAGAGTTGAAGCAAGTGCGCTATAAGATTGGTTTTATGGACAAACTTCGTGGACTTAACATTCCAAAGGGGACAAATAAAACTTTTAAAATTGAAATTGATCTATCTCTTTCGAATAAAGCAACAGATGAACTTATGAATATCGCTAAAATTCATGGTGAGAAAAAGTTGGTTGAGGAAGCGACAATTTATCTGGATACCTTTGTGAAAGAATATAGGCAGGATAAATATATAGATGAGAAAGGTTATAGCATCGCCAAAAGGGAGATCTGCGTTGGTGGAGGCGGTCATAAGGTGAGAATTTTAAAAGAGTGTGTTTTTACGACAAGAAAAAAAATTATAAAGGCCATGAAGAGAGCTTATAAAGGTTTGATGAGAATGGCAGAGTCCAAAGGGAACAGTGATTATAAAGAGTTTGTTAAAGGGTATGCAGATTTTGGTAAGGGTTTTATTGAAAATAAATTTACTATGAAAACTTTCCTCCGATTACTCCGCTTTAAATGTAGGACCTCAGTTTATCATAATCTTATTAAGGAACGTCCATATCTATCGAAAGAAGAGGTTTTAAAAATTTGCCCTGAAAAAAGGATAATGGTTGATGGCAGACTATCAAAAATTCCTTACGAGATAAAATTGAAAGTCCAAGGGACCAAAATTAAACCATGGTCTCAGACTCTTTATTCTCACAAATAAAAAGGTGGTTCAGGAAACCCAAGCAGCTATTTCTTCACCAATTGTTTCTGGGGAGTCTTCTTGGATAAAGTGGATTCCCTTAACGGTGACTTCTTTTTGGTTTTTCCATGTTCTGCAGTATTCTCTATGCCTTCCCGTTAAAATAGCACCTGGTTTGGCATTAATGAACAGCTTCGGGAATGAAGTCTCTTTAATCCATAACGAATATTGTTCTACAATCGAATGGACATCAGACGGAATTCCCTCAATGGGGATATTTCGGGGCCAAGAAAGGGTTGGTCTTCTGTCCTCGCCGGCTTCTTTAAAAGGTTTTCTATAAACCTCCATTTCCTTTTCACTTAAATCTCTCATAATGGATTTAGGAAGCACTTTTTCAACAAATAGATTTTTTTGAAGAATCATCTCTTCGCCGGCTTCACTTCTAAAACCTTTAAATACTTTCTGAGATTGCTCAGGCCAATCATCCCATTTATATGGGAGTGTGATCGCCTCCATATAGGCGATCCTCTTGATCGCTTTTTGATGCCGATACGCCCAGTCAAAACCAAGCGCTGAACCCCAATCATGTAAAATAAAAGTGACGTTTTCTTTTACACCAAGTTTCTTTAGGAGTTCATCTAAAAATTTTCTATGTTCTATAAAGCTATAACTCAATGAGTCTGGGTTATCTAATTTTTCAGAGTCCCCCATACCGATTAGATCTGGTGCTAAACAACGTCCTTTTTTCGCCAGGTAGGGTATAATATTTCGCCACAAATAGGAAGACGTTGGATTTCCGTGAAGAAAGACAATTGGATCACCCTTTCCACCTTCGTAATAACTCATTTTTTTTCCAAAAACCATGCAACTATGTTTGGGAAGTTCTTCTTCTGTCATCAATATTAAACCTTTGTTATGTTTTATTCGCCTGTATACTCAGGTTTCCTTTTTTTAGTGAATGCATCAATCCCTTCCATTCCATCACGAGAGTTTGCATTCATTGCAATATGATAGGCCTCATGTTCAAGTTGTTGCGCTAAGGAACTTGTAAAAGTTGTATTTAAAAGCTTTTTAACAGATGCATAGGCTTTTGTTGGGCCTTCAGCAAACCTTTTTGCCTGTTTTTTAGCTTCTTTCATAAGTGCTTCATCGCTAAAAACTTGATCAATTAAACCTATTTCCAAGGCTTCATTTGCGGAAAGAACTCTATTAGTGAGCATTAGTTCTTTCGCTTTTCTTAGTCCTACCAGTCGAGGCAAATAATAAGTTGAGCTTGCATCTGGAGATAAAGCTGCTTTTGTATAGGCTGATGTGAATTTTGCTGACTCTGCGGAGTAGACTATATCTCCGGAGATCGCAAGACTAAAGCCGCCCCCCCCAGCAGTTCCATTGACTGCGGTAACAATAGGTGCATCCATTTGTGCCATAAGGGCAATTCCACCGTGAATAAGATGAGTCATTCGTGTGAGTGTTTCTTTCATATCATCTTTGTGAGATAGAAAGTAATTAAGATCACCACCTCCGCAAAATATTTTCCCTTTTCCCGTAAGAAGGACACTCCTGACACTTTTATCGTTTGAACACTCAACCATTGTTTCGTAGAAATCTTTAGCAAGATCATAGTTGAGAGCGTTTGCTTCATCAGGTCTGTTGAGGGTTAAAATTAAAAGGCTTCCATCTTTCTCTTTTAATATAGTCTCTCCGGGCATAGAAAACTCCTAAAAAAAAGGCCCTAAAATGAGGGCCCAATTTACAGCTTTTTTTTTTAGTTTACAGCGTTTTTTATAGGAGTAAAGATCAAGTAGCCACCTTAGATTTTGCTACTTTTTTTAAGAATTTTTGTAAACTCCTTAATGGTAATTTGAGGGTTTCTACAAAGTTTATAGCCGACAGCATTATGCAATTTGATGAGCCTGGCTGTCTGTTTTAAACTCCTACCACTATTTTTACTTACTTTGGAAAGAAGAGTCCCTTTACCTTGATAAGCTTGAAGAATGAGTCCTAACATTTGTCCTTTTTTTGTTAAGTACTTTTTATCCCAGCCTGGAGAAACTTTTTCATACCAAGCTCTTTTAGCATCCACTCCCTTATTTACAAACCACTTGTAAGCATTATCAAATGGAATTACTGGTGCAATCATCATGTCGATAACAACGTAGAGAGGAACAATCGGAAATTGAACCAATTTATTTATATCATCTGGTGATCTTTTCCATGTATTTGTAAGAGGCATAAACTCTGTATAACCTCTTTTAGGTCCAACTTTTTTATCAATGGTCATTTTTATATTCATGGCCACCTGAATATCTCCAACGAGAGGCAGGCGGCAGTCAGCAAAAGTTTTATAAGAGAAGATAATTATAAAAAGAGAGATATAAATATGCTTCATTAATCTGTTCTCCTTATTTAAGACAGGTTTCGATCCAATATCTTTATAGCTATTTCCTTCTGCTCGTAAAAATAATTATTTCTTCTATGTTTTTTTTTATTTTCTATCGAAGGGGAAAAACTTTCTTTCATCTTTATTTTTTTAAATAGTTAGACTACTAAAAAAACTCAATGGAAAATTTATTTCTCCGAGTTAGGCTTTAGGAAATAAAATGAAAAAAGAAATTAAAATAATTTTAGTAGGTCAAGCTGTTTTTTGGACTTTAACAAGTCTTAGCTTTGGGTTAGGTTATTTATGGCTAAAACAGTCCCAGAAAAAACTTATTTCCCATAGGAAGACTCAGAGTTACCAAGGTGATTACTTTGGAAGTGGGAAGAAATCTAAAGAATGTATAACCGAATCTTTGACTAGACTAAAGGATTGTAAAAACTCCCTTTGTCATGCAGGAATATATTATTTTATGCGTTCCTGCCTAAATTCTTCCTTAGGGGATAGTTCAGCTTGTTTAAAAGTCCCTTCTAGGGAACCTTCAAGCGTAAAAGATGTCTATTGGTGGAGGAAGGAAGTTTGCAAGAAAATGCGTTCTAGGAATTCTTTCGCTTGTTTTCGTCTTATGGGAAATATTCAAGCTTATTGCCATCCTAATGTTAAAAAGAAAGAAATTCTATGAAACAAGTGTGAAATTAAAGAAGAAAAAGTAGATGTGGGCTTCTTTTTGACAATTTAGTATAATTTTTTTGAAGATGCTTGAAAATGGAGAATAAATGAAAAAAAAGGTTTTAATTGTAGATGATTCTCTGACTATAAGGTCATCTCTCCAAAGATATTTCGAAGAAAGTTATCAAGTAAACCTTGCGGAAAATGGTCAGGAGTGCATCCATTTGCTTGAGAAAGATCAGAGTTATGACTTATTAATTCTAGATGTTAATATGCCAATAATGGGTGGAATTGAGGTCGTCCATAATATTGCGAAAAATGAAAATATAAAAGAAATCAAAACCATTATGCTAACGACAGAAACAAATCAGGAAAAAAAGAATGAACTCTATCAATATAAATTTGTAAAATGCTGGATAATAAAGCCTATAACGGAAGATCTTATTTTGGCAGCCGCAAGCAAGGTTTTAGAGTAATTAAAAATAGGTTGAATTTATTTAAAATGATCCCAATTAATTTTTGCTTGATATAAAAGAGTTACGGTTTTTTAAAGTACTAAAGTTTAAAATTATAAAAATCAACTTAATTATTTCTTTTTTGAAAGGTTTAACCTATGGAAAAATTTTTACCACCTCTAATAGGAGGTATACTCATAGGCTTATCAAGTACGATGATCCTCTTTTTTTTAGGTAAAATAGCAGGTGTTAGTGGTATACTAGGATCTTTTTTATCAAACCCAAAAAGCAGTCACAATTGGAAAATTTCTTTTTTGATGGGACTGGTTTTTGGAGGGTTAATATTAAAAATTTGGTCTCCAAAATTTTTCACCTACAGTTTAAATTTTAATATTATCCAGGTTATTATTGCAGGGTTTTTAGTTGGTTTTGGCACTAGATTAGGAAGTGGTTGCACTTCAGGCCATGGTGTTTCCGGTCTTCCTCGTTTGTCTAAAAGGTCTTTCATTGCAACGATAA
>DKQD01000146.1:15570-27777 GCA_002474345.1 Bacteriovoracaceae bacterium UBA7317 | reverse complement strand
AAGTTATAAAAAAAGTCCCTTATTTATTAAGAGTCTTTTTTTAGTAGCGGGGACTGGACTCGACCCAGCGACCTTCGGGTTATGAGCCCGACGAGCTACCAGACTGCTCCACCCCGCGTCAACGAAATAAAGAAAAACCTTAATTCTTGGCGAATCTAATATGGTTTCCCTTTTTTGTCCAGTTTATTTTAGTAAAAAAATAACAAAAGTTTGAATCCCTAAGCCCGATAAAAAGTCATTATAAAAATACCAAAGGGAGAAACCTATGGGAATTTTAAGCAGGGCAACAACAAAGCCAAAAGTTGAGCTTGATACAAAAGGTTTAACGCCACAGCAAATCAGGCTGGTTAAACAACTCAATCATGCTCTCAAAGTTACGCTTACAACAGAGTATGAGGACGAGTACTTTGAGTTCAGTGCTGAGTTTATGAAAACATGTGCCACCCTGATAAAATCGGCTCATTTTGCAAGTAAGTATGAAGAATATTATTCAGATCAAGCCTTGGAATATGCAGCTGATATAATGGAAGAAAATATGTCAGAAAAAAAGAGTATTCATTACGACAACTAATAAAAAAGCTCCTAATTAGGAGCTTTTTACTATTTTGATATACGACCTCTTTTCTTTCTCATCTCCTGGAGGCTTTTTGAAGCATCCAAGTATGTCTCCTTACGAAATTTTCTAAAAGAAGAATCATCAGCAAAAATATCCTTGTCACTAAAGTTTCTTTTCTTAACCTGAACACTTTTCTTTTTTGATACATAAGTTCTTTTCGCATTAACAGGAACTCCACTCGCCTCCATTCCCAATGCTTTTAAGAGCTCCTTCTTTGTCAAGAAAACATACTTTCCAGGACCGATATCCTCTATAGACAGAGACTCAATCGCAACTCTCCTTAATTTATCAACAGTAAGGCCGCAACCCTCACAAATATTTCTAATTTCCCTATTTCTGCCTTCTCCCAGTCTAAACTCGAGCCAAGTTTTGCTAGGCAACTGTTTTATTACTCTAACCGACAAAGGCTTCAGGTGGTGCCCCTGAAAGACAACTCCATCCCTTAGTTTTTTTAAAATAGCATCATTTACAGAGCCAAAAACTTTAACCTCATAAACTTTCGTGATGTTATAGCTAGGATGCATAATCATATTTGCCATTTCTCCATCATTTGTAAGAAGAAGAAGGCCTTCCGATAAATAATCTAATCTTCCCACAGGATAGACCCTCTCTGAAACTTCCTTTACGTAATCCATTACAGTTGATCTTCCCTCTGGATCATCTAGAGTGGTCATGACCCCTCGGGGCTTATTCATTAGGATATAGTGCCTCTGAATAGACTCTCGATCTAAAACCTGTCCATCAACTGAAACAACATCTTTTACAGGATCAACTTTTACTCCTAATTCAGAGCTTATCATTCCATTTACTTTTACCTTTCCTTCCCTAATTAAATCCTCGGCTTTCCTCCTAGAAGTAAAACCACAATCAGCGATGTATTTTTGTAACCTTAAACTTTTTGACATTAGCTTTGGACTGCTATTTTTCATAAGAAACTCCAATTTCTAGCCTCTCGGCAGGTTGGTTAATAAGTATTTGAATTAGGTCAATACCTTAATAGAAGCCAGGTGTCAAAAAGGAGTCTGAAGGGATCTAAATAAATTTTATAGAGCAGCTATTTTTCAGTGTCTTCACGAATTGGCTCTTCGTTTAAAAACTCAAGGTCCAGGTCTAAATCAGAGCCTTCCTTGGCAACCTTATCAGTGAGCTCGTTTATTTTACCCTCAGCTTCAGATAGAAATAGCTCATCGAAAGAATTTTCATTATCCCTGCTTTCTTTCTCTTGATCGGTTGGATCTTCTTTCTTCAAATTGCTAATAACTTCTAAATCCTCAAGAATCTCTTCACCAGTATCAAGGTCAATCATGGCAAAGGCAGAGTCGTCTATATCAGGAACGTTGAAGGGGCCTTGAGTCAAGTCTCTTACAACCTCTGGCACAAGTGAAGCATTTATTAGCTCTGATTGTGCAGCTAAAATATTTTGAGAAGAAATTTCTTCCTTCAAAATATACTCTTCCAACAAGTCGAAGGAGGATTTAACCTCAACATGCTCTCCAGTAAGGTTATTAGACCTCTTTTTATCCTGTAACCTTAAACTTTTGGTAAAAAAAGTATCTGCATGAATAGATTTAATTTGTTTGCTTAAATCTTCTATTTCTTTGAGATCATCTTCGTTAAATGACTGTGCTGAAGAACTTACCAGGTTCTTAAAATCTTCAAAAGTTCCCACTTCATTTAAGGTAGTCATAGCTTCTAATTCAGACTCAGGAGGTAGCGAGGAAATATCAGGTAAATTAAAAACCTCCAAAAACTCTTGGGTTGTCGAGTAAGTTATCGGCTTACCTAACTCGGAAGATCGACCACTAACTCGAACGAGCCTTTTATCCATTAAACCTCTCACAATATGTGAACTGTCCACTCCTCTTATTTTTTCAACCTCTGTTCTAGAAACAGGCTGCTTATAAGCAATTATTGCTAATACCTCTAAAGCTGTTGGGGTTAACATCAAAGAATTTACCTTATACAGGTTTTGAATATATTTAGAAAAAATAGGCTTAGTTCTAAATTGATAACCTTCAGCAACCTCGATGATTCTAATGCCTTTACTAGGAAGCTCGTAGTCTTCCTGAAGCTTATTTATGGATTTATGGATCAACCTAAGAGGTAAGTCTTCATCAATAAGGTTTTTTATCTTTTGCAAAGAAATTGGTCTTTCACTCATGTAAATTATAGTTTCAATAGCTCCACAAAGGCTATCCTCATCTAAGCCTGTTCGTGCTTTCCACAAGTCATCATCTAAACCGAAGTCCATTTGACCAAATTGGTGACCTTTCTCAATATCTTCGACTTGTGTTGAGGTATTATCACTTTTTTCCATAAGAAAATTCACTCCACTCTCAATTAAGAAGTTGTTTATTGCTCTTATCTTTTTCCTCTAAATGAGACCGCTCTTCTAAGTCATTACTCTCTTCATGCTTTTGCATATCCTGACCAGACGCTTCATCCTCATTATTTTCTTCTTCATTCTCAAAACCTGTGGCGCTTTCAACATCGAAGTTTTCAAGAGATTCAATAACCTCAATGTATATCTGTCCCAAAGATTCGTTTTGAAATAATTTTACTTTTTTTAAACGAGCTAACTCTAGCAAAGAGATAAAAGTAATTACTATATTTAGGTTGCTCGTCCTCTCATCCTCTGAAATCAGGTCGGTCAACAAAAAGGAGCCTCCCTTAACCAGGATTTTCTTCAAACTCAAAAGCTTTTTCTTAATAGATAATGTTTCTTTTTTTAAAATAGAAAATTTTCTCTTTTCCTTTCTTAAAAAATCTAGCATTACATCGGTTAATTTTTCTAAATCCATAGGCACTAATAAAGAGTTAACTATTTTAGCGCGTGGGATTTTTGGCCTTACAAAAGTTTCATGGCCTCTCTTAGGTAGGGCCCAAAGGACCTCCCCCATTTCTTGGTAATGTTTCAGCTGCTCAAGCCTTCTTACTAGCTCTGCCTTAGTTTTTATCTCTAAATTTTCAGATATTCCTTCTTCCTCAAAAGTATTTAAACCCTCATCTTCCCTAAGTGCGGATTTGGACTTAAGGAAAATAAGGTTTGAAGCCAAAAAGAGGTATTCTCCAGCAACGTCAAAGTTTAATTCCCTCATCTCATCAATAAAGCTGAGGTATTGCTTTGTAATTTTGGTTAAATTTAGGTTGCGAATAGACATTTCTTCTTTTTGAATTAAAAGAAGTAAAAGCCCTAGCGGTCCATCAAATTCGTCAGTTTGGACCTTTATGGAAGTATCAAGCATACAATTTCCAAATTATGATTAGATGTTCTAGGAGAGCATAACATAAAAAAGCCTGATAAAGCCATTCGCTATCAAGATTGCTGGGAAGAGAAGGTAGCTAAATAAGTTTGTAAACCAAAGCAACAGTAGAAAGACAAACCCATATTTCTGAAGATCCTCAAACTTTCTCTGATTCTCATAATTCAAGAAGGAGCTTACCATTTTTGAGCCATCAAGCGGTGGAAAAGGAATAAGATTAAATACAGCTAAAATACAATTAATCGTAATTGAAGCTTTTAACATACCTAAAAATGGCTCATAAAGATAAAAAGTTGGGGAAACTTTGGTAACCAAAATAACATAAAAAAAAGCGGATAAAATACTCAAAATAATATTGGCCCCAGGCCCAGCAAAGCTTACCCAGAAAATAGATTTTCTAATATTTTTGAACCTTCTTGCATCAACAGGAACCGGTCTGGCCCACCCAAACATTGTACCGCCAAGAACAGCCCCTAAAAGAGGGAAAAGAATAGTCCCGAAAGGCGTATAATGCGCAGCGGGATTTAGAGTTAGCCTTCCCTGCCTTTTTGCTGTGTCATCTCCAAACTTTAGAGCGACATAAGCATGAGCAGCCTCATGACAAGAAACTGCCAGAATAAAACCTGGAAGTTGGATACTGAGCCTTAGTATAAAGTCTTGCATATTAAAAGTTTCCATAGAGTTCCTAAATACCAAACAGAGGACTTTGTCGCAACCCAAATAATTTTTTTTAGAGTTCTTTATCTCAGTCAGTTAACGCATGACCACATGTAAAAAAAAAAATTCGTAACATAATTAGAGCATATGAAACGATTTGAACCTATAAGGCCCATTTTTTTATTTATTACCATAGTTTTTATATTATCTAATGGTCACGCGGCTAAACGTCAGGAATTGACCGACGGAGAAAAAATATTTGTTGTTATTATTCCAAAAAATACTGTCCTTTTTGACATAAAAAATAAAAGAGACTTGAAAACTCACAAAAAAATTCATGCAAAAGCCTTTAGCTCTTCACCAGAAAACCCTTTTTTTACAATTGTTGACCAGAAAAATCAGCCCCGCTTTCTTGTTAATTCTAAAAGTATTTTTAACTTAGATAAGCTGGCAAATTTTGATGAAAGCCCAAAGTTTTTCAAGCCAACATTTAAGAAAATGAAAAGAGACTCTTTTGACAAAGATATTTCTCTTAACAATGATTTTTTTTTCGAGATAAATTATTTTACACTTTCTTTTTATGATTCAAAAAATAACTCTTTATTAAAAACAAGCAAAAATTATTCATCAATTCTATACGACCTAACATTAAAATCGAAACTTCCCATTTTTTTCGGTATTAGTACCTCTTTATCAAGAGAGGGGAATCAAAAAGAATCTATGATATCAAAAATTGACTTAGGTTTTACTTTAAAAACTAAAGATTTCTCTTATTCAATTTTAGAAAATATCCAATTATCTTTCTACGGTCTTAAAACTCTTTTCCAAAATACAATAATCCAAGGAGAAAAAGTAGAATTGTCTACCAGCTCTTTTAGAGTGAAGTTGTCAAAAAAAATAACTCTAATAAAGAAATATAATTTAAAATTAGGAATAGGGGGGTCCCACCATCAATCATTTTTTAAGAAAAATAGTGACTCCCTTTTTTTTGATCAAAGCTCTTATTTTAGTTATGACATTTTTATTGGTATTCAAAACAAAAGTATTTTGTAATGTTAAAATACACAAAAAAAACCATTTTAATGATTCTTTTTTTATACCCTTTTTCAGGGCTTTGTTACGGTATATTTAAGGCAACTATAGTTTCCTTGAATGCTCCTCTTTTTAAAAAGGCAAATATATCTTCTGAAGTTACGGAGTATTTAAGAAAGGGGCAAATAATAGTTGTTAAGAAAAATAAAGAAAAATCAGACACTTTTTTAGAAACCATAAATAAAAACGGTCAACCTTCATTCATTTTAAAAGAACATATCAGAATATATTTTAAAAACACTAACGAACTTTCTTTTAAAAAGCCTAAAGATTCAACTGACTACAGACTAGAAGAGCCTTTAGAAAAAAGTTACCCTTTCAATTCATCAAAAACAAGAAGAGGTTCTATTGGTTTTAGTATTGGTACTCCCTTAAATAGCCGCTATAATTACAGTAAAAAAATAGCAAATGAGTCTTTTAACAACCAATATCGACTAAAATCATCCTATTCAAAAAAAGTTAAATTGGATAAATCAGGAAGGACTTATTTCGGAGGAACTGCTTCAATTAGTTACTCTAAAGCACAGGTAACTACGTTTGACTCCTATAAATCAAATGAATTCCAATGGTTATTAGAGATTGGTCCAGTTATTTCCTTCGATAGTTATAAGTCAGAAAAGTTTGATTTAACTTTTACATTAGCAATTCCCATTAATTATCTGAGAAAAACGGTAACTATTTCAGACAAAAGTATTTCTCAAAACAAAAGATTGTTTTCTGGTTTTAGCTTTTCTCCACAGTTAATAAATAGACTTACAATTAAAAATTTTTTCAGAAACTTAAATGCTTATATATCTGGACAATTAACTATCCACCCTCCATCTAGCTATAAATCATTATCTAAACCCAACTCATATGACTCTTTATGGTCTCGGAAGGATCAGGTTATTCTAGCTACACAAACTCAACTTTTCTTTTCAGTCGGTCTTTCTAGCGACTTCTAGAGATTTTATAACGACATCTTTTTGCCTACATAAATTCATTCAAATAAAAAAGTAAAGTCCAGGTGTTCTTAGTCGATCGTCTAATTATCAAATGAAACTAGATTCCTTCTAATAGGAGTTAATTATCATGAAAACTAAGAGCAATAAAAGTTATACTAAGAACCTAGAAACTTTTGAGTCCGATGTGCTTTTCCAAAAGCTTGGAAACACATGGTATGCATTTTCAGAAATAGATGATGAAATTATCTATTCTGCACTACCTATAGGTATGAGTCCAAGAACATCGAAGCTTGAACTTATCAATGTTGTAGAAAAACACTTAAAAAAAGTTTCAAAAGCCTATAAAAAAACAAATGAAGCTATTTTTTAACAAAAATGAATAAGACAAAATTTGATAAGCTTTTTAAAAAGCAAAAATCTAAAAAGAGTTTATCTAACAAAAGTTCTGATAAACCCCAAAAAAAAAGAGCTCCGAAAAAAGAGGGAAGCAAACAAGAGGATAAGGCACTAATCGAAAGCATAAAAACAAGCATTTCTCGTGAACTCAATGACAAAGACACAGCAAAAAAAGCTGCCTTCATCATTGAAGAGATGCTAAAATCAAAGAAAAAAAAATAAAGAGCTTTCTTCAAGCAAATGAAGGATCCTCTCTTCCTTCCAACCCTTAGGAATTGACTTAATTACAAATTATTAGTAAGCAAACTTACCGCAAGACCTCTTTCAACAAGTATCAAGGAGCCTCTATGGTTGTTCCATTTTACGATTTTAAATCACTCCACAATCATGCCTTCCAACAACTAGCGAAAGAAAGAATCTCCAAAATTCTTGAAGATAACAGTTTTGTCGAAGGTGAGTTCAATACTAAGTTTGAAAAAGACTTTTCTTCAATGCAAAAAAACAATCATTGTCTTTTGGTTGCCAATGGTACCGATGCCTTAGAGATATCTCTTAGAGCAATTGGCATCAAAGAGGGTGATCTCGTGGGTCTTCCGGGAATCACATTTTTTGCAACAGCTGAAGCCATCATTAATGTTGGTGCGAAGCCTGTCTTTATTGATGTTTCCCCATCGACTGGGCTTATCTGCCCGAAATCTTTTTCAAGAGTAGCGTCAAACTACAGTTTAAAAGCTGTTATACCAGTCCATATATACGGTCTTCCGGCTCCTATCTCTGAAGTCGAAGAAATTGCTAAATTACACAATATATCGATCATTGAAGATGCTGCTCAGGCTTTCGGTGCTTTTTACGACAAAGAGAGGTCGTTTCCCGTTGGATCTGGCAAAAACCTTGTGACGTTTTCTTTTTACCCCACCAAAAATCTTAGTGCGATTGGTGATGCTGGAGCCATACTAACAAATTGCAGCGACATGGCTGAAAAAATCAAGTCATTAAGGAACCATGGCCGCGGAAGTACTGACTTGGTTGGTAGAAATTCGAGGTGTGATCACCTTCAAGCAGCTGTTTTGCATCTAAAGCTCCAAAATGCAGAAAAGCTTAATGATCAAAGAAAAAATGTCGCTAAGCTATATTACAAGCACCTATCAGAAATCAGCAACGCGCTGCCAGAAGAAAAATTCCTTGAGCTTTCTTCTTGGCATCTTTTTCCACTTAAGCTAGAAAGTGTTGAGGTGCGCAAATCCCTTCAAAAGCGACTTCAGGAAGCTGATATCGGTTGTGCCCCATATTACGAAAAGAGCATGTCACAAGAGCCTGCTTTAAAGAACTTTCACGGAGAGCGTGAAAATGCTGAAAAGCTCGCCGGACGGGTCTTATGCCTCCCTATGACACCTTTTTTAGATGAAAAGAGTATTTTAAAAGTTGCAGATAATATTAAAATGTTTTTTGAGACAAAAATCAAAGAGAACTTTCAGTTAAAAATTTAATAAAAGAATTATGGAATCAAATCACCCGCCCCTACCTTATTTTACTCATGATAACCCTTACCATGAGAAACTTAAAACTTTTGAGAACTTTGTTCTGAGAGATAATGAAGGTGAGAATTATAAAGGAAAATGGAACCAAGAGGCTTTTAAAAGACAAGCTCCACTCATTTTGGAGATAGGCTCAGGTTACGGTCACTTTATGCGGGACTACTGCTCAAAAAATCCCTCAGTTAACTTCGTTGGTATGGATTACAAATTTAAAAGATCATTTAACCTGGCCAAAAAATTAAGTACACTTCAAGAAGAAAACTTCTTCTACTTACGGGCAAATGCAACTAGAGTTGATTGCCTCTTTGGTGAGTCAGAAATAGACAAGGTGCTTTATTTCTTTCCAGATCCTTGGCCAAAAAATAAACACAAAAAGAAGAGGCTTTTCCAAGAAGAGTTTCTAAAAAAAGTTCATAAAGTTTTAAAACCCAATGGCAAGTTTTTTATAAAGACTGATCATGAAGAATACGCTGAATGGATGAAAGGCATTCTTATGGAATCCAGCCTTTTCGAGATTGAAATGATGTCATTTGATATTCGAAGTGATTTTCCAGACCACTTCCTCTCAAGCTTTAAGACTAAATTTGAGAGGATCTTTTTAGAAAAAGGTATACCAATTAAAGGTTTTGAGCTTACCTGCCTCAAGGACTAGAAGCAAATGTCTCTTGAAGACTTAAAAACAATAGTAAAAGAGGCTCCTCTATCTAGAGTTGTTGGCCAGTATTTACCTTTAAAAAAAAATGGTCATTACTACACGGCTCTTTGTCCATTTCACTCTGATAGTAACCCATCCCTTATTGTAAATGATCAAAGAAAAATGTTTATGTGCTTTGCCTGTGACACAGGTGGAGATGTCATAACATTTGTCCAAAAATACAAGAACATAGACTTTTTGGATTCTTTAAGAGAAATCTCTAAAATTCTGGGCTTAGACTTTAATTCTTTCAATCTAGGAAAAAAAGAAAAAAACCCTAAATTAGAAAATGCCAAAAAACTTCTCGAAATTGTGAGCAAAATCTATTTTTCAATTGGCAAAGAGGGCTCCTCACATCATTTTGGGGACTTTACCAAAGATCGTGAACTACCAAAAAATTGGGTAGAAACCTTCCAAATTGGCTTCTCAAGAAACAGAAGTACAATCAACAATTATATTGAAACATTTGAAAACCTTAAAACTAAGAATATTCTCCAAAAACTTGCGCTAGAGCTTGGGTTAATAAAAAGAGACAGAAATAACCCTAATAAATTTTACGATACATTTAGAGATAGAATTATATTTCCTATTTGGGATCAATTTGGGTCTGTCCAGGGCTTCACAAGCAGGGCAATTCACCCTAATCAAAAACCTAAATACCTAAACTCCCCAGCATCTTTTCTATTTGATAAGAAGAACCTTCTCTACCCTCTTCACCTCTCCAAACCAAAAATGAGAGAAAAAGACCAAGTTATTATCTGCGAAGGGAATATGGATGCTATCGCACTTCATAAAAATGGATTTAAAAACTCTATTGCAATTATGGGTACCTCCCTTGGAGACTCCTCATTAAACCTCATAAAAAATATCACTAGAAACATATTTTTATGCTTAGACAACGATCCAGCAGGCTTAAAAGCAACCAAGAAAATAAATAATCAATTTATGAGTATTGGTATAATCCCAAACTTTATAGACCTAGGTCCATATAAGGATCCAGACGAATTTCTAACGAAAGAAGGGAATTTAGCCTTTGAAGAAAAAATAAAGAGTAGCGCTCCATTTCTGGATAAAATGATCAATGATTTAACTTCAAAATCAGAGGAAGGTGACACAGAGGGTAAAATAAGTATATTAAATAAGGTTTTTGAAGTTATTTCACCTCTGGGAAAAGACCTCTCTGCAACTGAGCGAATTATCTCCATTGCAAAAAAGCTAGGCTTTCAATCAAATCCCTTAAAAATTGAAGAATCTTATATTACATACCTCCAGGGCATTAAAACGCCACACAACGCATTAAGCAAAAAACCATCTACGCCACCCCCTATTCAAAAACAAGAAGTTGAAAAGAACCTCCTCCCAAAGTCAGCAAAACAAAAAGTACATATTCCAAGATCCGAAAGAGCATTCATCAAAATAGCTTCACAACACCCCGAATTATTATTATCCCATGACTTCTCTGAAATACTTGATTTAGTGGTAAATACTGAGGTACAAAGGTATATTTCCAGACTTAGAAATCTCATTTATGAAATAGAAGATCGGGAATATCATAGTTTTGTAGAAGGCTTGATGATGGGGGAAGAAACCCCAATCGAGATAAAGGAGATAGTTGGAGCTGCTCTCTATCAACTAGCTCCTCGCTCGGTGGAGGAAAAAGTAAGGAATAGGTTTTTTAGCGATATAAAAATAGAGTTAAAAAGAGACTCCCTTAAAAGAGATAAAAAGTCCTTTCTGGAAAAACTTAAACAACTTTCTTCTGATGAGGAAATTAAAAACATAATGAACCAACTCTACAAAATAGAGAACGATTTACAGAGTTTAAAATCTCAAAAAGCTCATATTTAATGAGGGGAATACAGATGTCACTAGTTGAAGAATTTCTCAATTCAAAGACATTTTCTAAACTTCTTTTAAAAGGAAAAGATCAAAAGTTTCTTTCTCCAGAGGAAATTAATGACGCTATTCCTGTTTCAGTCGTCAGTCAGAAAGAAATTGACGCGATAATGGGAAAAATAAAAGAAGCAAGAATTGAAATAAAAGCCCAAATTACAGAAGAAGAAGATGAAGGAATAAAGCTAGATGGCACTGAAATTATAGAAGAAACACTTTCAAAAGAAGAAAGAGCGGAGCTTAAATCAGCTTCTACTGACCCTGTTAAGTTATACCTTAAGAGGATGGGTTCAGTAGCACTTCTTACAAGAGAGGGCGAAGTTGTCATCGCCAAAGATATTGAAGAAGGGGAGAGAGAAATTATACTTTCTTCTCTGAGTTCAACCCATGCCTTAAAAGAAATTGTCAAACTCAAGGCGAAAATAGAAAACTCTGAGAACCCAAGCGAAACAGTTAAAGAACTTGTCCGTGGACTTGATGATGAATCATCTCCTGCTGACATTAAGAAGACAAAAGATAGAATTTATGAAGTCGTTGAAAAAGTTAAACTAATTCTTCAAGAAACATTGAATGAAGACGGAACTTTTAAAACTCTAAGCCAAGAGCAAAAAGCAAAGTTTGATGAAGCTGCTGAAATTCTAGCTGACCTAACATTTAATAGGAAAATCATTAATTCTTTTGTTGACCCAGTTAAGAAATACTTCCATCAATTTAAAGACCTTTATAGCCAAGAGAACAGAATCTTTAAGTTTTTAGAAGTGCCTAATAGAGAACAATATAAAGAGATCTACGAAAAAATCATGGAGGACGACAACTTTAAAAGAAAAGTTGCAAAAGACCTCTTCACAACAGATGCAAAAATAGAACAGCTTATTCGTAACCAAGAAGATATTATTAGAAAACTGAGAAGGCTTTCTGTTGACGCTGGAATGGACTTTGAATCCATCAAAGAGGTCTATAATATTATTCTAAAAGGTGAGGAAAAAGCTGATCAGGCAAAGGCTCAACTTGTTGAAGCGAACCTTAGACTTGTTGTCTCCATTGCAAAAAAGTATACAAACAGAGGCCTCCAATTTTTAGACCTTATTCAAGAGGGTAATATTGGTCTTATGAAAGC
>DKQD01000146.1:15096-15218 GCA_002474345.1 Bacteriovoracaceae bacterium UBA7317 | reverse complement strand
GAATATAGAAGAGGTTATAAATTCTCAACTTATGCGACTTGGTGGATCAGGCAAGCTATAACAAGAGCAATTGCAGATCAAGCAAGGACTATTAGAATCCCTGTTCACATGATTGAAACAAT
>DKQD01000146.1:7078-14768 GCA_002474345.1 Bacteriovoracaceae bacterium UBA7317 | reverse complement strand
CATGATTGAAACAATCAATAAAATGGTGAGAACTTCCAGGCAATTAATTCAAGAACTAGGGCGTGAACCAACTCCTGAAGAAATCGCGGAGCGAATGGATTTACCAGTTGATAAAGTCAAAAAAGTACAAAAAATATCTAAGGAGCCTATCTCTCTGGAAACACCAATTGGTGAGGAGGAAGACTCAAGCCTTGGAGACTTCATAGAAGATAAAAAAATCATAGCCCCACAAGACGCAGTTATGAGCATAACTCTTTCTGAACAAACAAGGTCTGTTCTTTCGACTCTTACACCCAGGGAAGAAAAAGTTCTTAGAATGAGGTTCGGTATTGGCGAAAAGTCTGACCATACTCTTGAGGAAGTCGGTCAAGACTTTTTTGTAACAAGAGAAAGAATCAGGCAAATTGAAGCTAAGGCCCTCAGAAAACTAAGGCACCCAAGTCGGGCAAAAATGCTTAAGGCTTATATCGACAATAATTGAGTATTGTTAGGGAGCTTCCCCTACTTTTGTCTTTTTTTCTTTGGTGAAAGAGAAATCCTTCTCAGGTTTGCACTCACAAGAATGGAAAGTTATAATAATCTTTTACCCAACAAACCACGCTTTAAAAGTGGTACTAAGAAGTACCGCTAACTTAAACTTTTCGGGTTTTTTGAAAATATGAGTGTAATGCCCTCAAATCTGCCAATAGATATTGAAAATATAGGCAAAAGGTTCTTTATAGAACGAACCCTAAAGAAGGGGATTTCTCTTTTTCAATTCGCTAAGCTATCCATTTCGTTCCTTAAAGAAGGAAAAGACAATGAGTATTTTATACTGTCTGGCATTGTTAAAGAGAACAGACATTATGAAGCTAAAATAGTTTTCAAACAAAGACTTATAGACCACAAAGAGGGCCCCCTCAAAACCCAATGTAATTGTACACAATGGAATGAAAAAGATCACTGCCCTCACACCTCATTTCTTTTTCTTTACTATTATTCTTTTATAAAACAAAAAGATTTATCTCCATTAAGCGCAACTGACATGGACTCTCCTTACCTCAGCCTAGCAACAAATCCGATCCAGGCAGTTTATCCAGAGAGTTTTGGGACAATGATTTTAGCACCAAAATACCTAATTGGAGCCGCTCAAAATGCAAAATACACATCTCTCCAATACTCTATTTCTAATGGTAAGATTTCCAACTTTCCTGAGCCTAAAAACTTTACTGGAAAGCTTGTCATTTCAATTACAACAAATGATAGTTCAAAAAGTTATCTAAAAACCTCTTTTCTTTTAAAAAATGAGAAAGGTGAGCTAAATAGAAAGGTCTCACTTTTTGAAAATTTTTTTCTATTTAATTGGATAACAGGCGATGTTTACAACCTTCCTTTTGAGATAAAGTCTGTTTTAGAAGCGTTTAAATATTTTCCACTCTCCCCTAATGTTAACGACTATTTAGAAGTCTTCTCAAAAAAAGAGTTAATCGACTTTATTGAAATTATAGTTGATGGTGAAAAATTTCAGACACCTCAAGCAGAGGAAGTATTTCCAACGCTTATAGTAGATAAATCAAGTCAAAAGAATTTTCTCAACATGAACTTTATGTTCCTAGATAGAAATAATAATAAAGCTCCAATTCCTCCTCTTTTAAAAATGATCACAATGGAGGGAGGCGTTCTAAGTGAATTGGAAAAAAAGTCAATATCGTATGACCTTTTAAAAGGTCTTCACTCTTTTCTTCTTGGAGAATCGCCTCAAGAGTTCAGAAAGTCATTAACTGGAACTTCATTTAAGACACTCTTTATACAGAGAGTTAATAATTTAAACAGCAATAAATGGAGTTCAGTCTTTCAAGATGGAAAGTTTTTTAAGATAAGTAATAATTTTATTAGAGATTTTTTAATAGCAATGATCTCTACATTTTCTGAAAAAGCTTTTCAAAATTCAAAAGTTAATGAAAGTGAAAATGAAATTTTATTTTATATAAAAGAGCCATCATTCTTAAATGGGGTTTCTCATATCCATAAGCAGTTAAAAAATTATGATTTTAAGATACTATTCAACAATAAACCAATAAAGTACTGGAATAACCAGTTTAAATCAGTAAAAAAAGAAAAGTCTTCAAGTTGGCTAACACTCGAACTCTCTATTACTCCTGAAGATCTACAACTAATTAAAAGTTTAGACCTCAAAAGCAACCACTTCATTAATAAAAATGACCTCGTACTTATAAGTGATGATCAAAAAAAGTTACTTAAATATTTAAAGAGATACACTTTACTTGAATCAGAAAATCAAAGTATTAACCGTGGAAATGGAGAAAAGACCTATCTTGTCTCGTTCAACAGAACCAGAATTTTTGAAATTTTTGAGTTAAAAAAGCTTGGAGTTGAAATTGATGTATCAGAAGATGATACAAAAATATGCAATTTACTCACAAACCCTAATTTGATTCCCCCTTACGAAATCCCAGAAAACCTTAAAGGCATTTTAAGACCATACCAAAAAAGAGGATACAACTGGCTTAGCTTTCTTTTTGAAAATAATTTAGGCGGTTGTTTAGCCGATGATATGGGTCTTGGAAAGACCCTTCAAGCGATCTGCTTTCTAGAGTCAGTTATAGAAAAAATAAACAAAGTTTTGATTGTATGCCCAATTTCGATTCTCTTAAATTGGGAGAAAGAATTTCAAAAGTTCACAAACCTCTCTACCCATATATTCCATGGAGAAAATAGAGTTATCCCTAAAGATAAAAAAATTATACTCACGAGCTACGGAATATTGAGAAGAGAGTTCAACAATTCATTAACAGACCACTCATTCGATATTTTGATTTTAGATGAAGTTCAACAAGTAAAAAATATCAATTCATTAGGTGCTTTTGCTGTAAGAAAAATCAAATCCACCTTTACGGTTTGCCTTACTGGAACTCCCGTAGAAAATAATATTATGGAGTTCTACAATATAATTGACCTGAGTATGCCTGGCATTTGGGGAAATACATTATCAAAGTCATCTGAATCTACAAAAAAATCACGACTTATCGCACAAGAAGTTGCTTCACCATTCATTCTTAGAAGGACAAAAAGTCAGGTTTTATTAGACTTACCAAAAAAAATAGAGAATAACATTCTGCTCCCTTTTTCCAAAGGCGAGAGGGAACACTACGACTTTCTCAAGAAACAAATAAAAGAAGACTTGATTCAAAACCCTTCTGGAAGAAAATTCGGAAAAATACTCACAAGCATACTAAGACTTAGACAATGCTGCCTTTTTGGAAACAGGGAGGATAAAACAAAATCGACAAAAGCCAATTTCCTTTTTGAAAGCCTTAACCAAATACTAAAAGAGGGTCACCAATCTCTTATTTTTTCTCAATTCACCTCATACTTAGACTATTTAGAATCATATATTAAAAAAAATGGATGGCAGTACTCAAGAATTGATGGCTCACAAAATATAAAAAGGCGTCAAATCGAAGTAGAAAACTTTCAAGAAGGAAAAACAAGAATTTTTCTTATAAGTCTAAAAGCAGGTGGGTTCGGATTAAATTTAACAGCGGCAAGTTATATCTTTTTGATGGACCCTTGGTGGAATCCAGCAATTGAGAATCAAGCCATTGATAGGGCACACAGGATAGGCCAAAAGAATACCCTAACTATCTACAGACCAATTATTGAAAAAAGTATTGAAGAAAAGGTCCTACAACTTCAAGAAACCAAAAAGGAATTATTCCACGACCTCCTTCCAGATGATGGAGAGCAATACTTTTCTAACAGAGTTTCTCTTGAAGACCTTGAAAACCTCATCGATTAAAACAAATTAAATCAATTAATTTTTTAAACTGATCAAAAGTTCTCTTTTTAAAAAAATTGAAATAAATCCTTTCTCTTTTGATAATATTATTAAAAGAAATTATGGGGAGCGAATATGGAACTAAATCCAGATCTAAAAGTACTTGTGGTTGATGATATGCTCGCAATGAGGACAATAATAGAAAAAGGACTAAAAGATCTAGGTCTCACTAACGTAACTCATGCGACTGATGGACTAACTGCTTTTAAGCTCATCCAAAAAGCTATAGAAGAAGAAGAGCCTTTTGAGTTTATTATCTCTGATTGGAATATGCCCATGATGGGTGGCTTAGACTTACTTCTTAAAGTCAGAAAATTAGAAAAGCATCAAGACTTACCCTTTTTAATGATAACAGCGGAAGCACATCCCAAAAATGAAGATAAAGCGGTAAAAGCAGGAGTAAGTGACTTCATTGTTAAGCCATTCACCAAGCAAGTTTTTAAAGAAAAAATAGACAGTATTTTTATAAAAAAAGAAATTGATAACGCTTCATAAAAGAATTTAATAACAATCGCTTTTCATTGACTGGTTCACCAAAGACAGTTACCATTCTATTTTATTAATCTATTTTGAATTAATCACAACATGAAAGTAATTGAACACCTTGAAAGAGCTAATAATCCTTCTTTCAGCTATGAAATAGTTCCTCCTCCTAGAGGCAGAAGCGTTAAAGATGTTATAGAAGTCGTTGAAACACTTGACCCTTTTAACCCTCCATGGATAGATGTCACATCCCACTCAGCTGGCGCTTTTTACCAGGAAAAAGATAATGGAGTGATAGAGCGGAGGATTTTTAAAAAGCGCCCTGGAAGTATTGGCATCTGTGGAATTATTCAAAATAGATTTAAAATTGATACAGTTACTCATATATTGACGGAAGGCTTTACCAAAGAAGAAACCGAGGACGCCCTAATAGAACTAAACTATTTGGGAATTCATAATGTCCTGGCCCTTAGGGGCGACAGCCTGAACTACAAAAAACCTGTCCAAAAATTAAGGTCAACCAACCAATATGCATCTGAATTAGTCCACCAAATTTCTAACCTAAAAAAAGGAATCTTTTTAGAAGATTTAGAAAACACAAACTCACTCGATTTTTGTGTCGGGGTTGCTGGTTATCCTGAGAAGCACTTTGAAGCTCCAAATATGAAAGTCGATATGCAATATCTTAAACAAAAGGTTGATCAGGGGGCTGACTATATTGTCACTCAGATGTTTTTTGACAATCAGAAATATTTTAATTTTGTTCAAAACTGCAGAGATTTTGGTATCAACGTCCCTATTATTCCAGGCATAAAAGTTTTAAAAAATGTTAAGCAGCTTTCAAGACTTCCGAGAACTTTCCATGTTGACCTCCCAACTGAGTTTGTCGACCAAGTTAACGAATCACCCCATCATGTTAAAGAAATTGGAATGCAGTGGGCAAAAGCGCAAGTCCAAGGTCTTTTAGAATTCGGGGTTCCAAATGTTCACTTTTATATAATGAATGATGTTAAATCTATACTCGGAATTGTAAAAAGCTTCTTCTAAATACCCTCTTTAGCACTTTCTAATCATAGGCTTCAAAATGACTCATGAGCTCTTTAAATTTTTAAATGAAAAAATTCTATACCTAGATGGTGCAATGGGCACTATGATTCAGCAATACAACTTGCAAGAAGAAGACTTCAAAGGAGAAGTTTTTAAAAGCTTTTCACAAGAACTAAAAGGAAATAATGACCTCCTTTCAATAACCAGACCTGATGTAATTAAGGAAATTCATACATTATATTTAGAAAGTGGTTCAAATATTATTTCCACAAATACATTTAGTAGTACTCGTATCGCACAAGCAGATTATCAACTACAAGAATTTGCAAAAAAAATAAATGTTGAATCTGCAAAGATTGCAAAAGAAGCTAAAAATGAATTCCAGAGAAAAAATCCCGATAAAAATATTTGGGTTGCTGGTGCTTTTGGGCCAACCAATAGAACTGCAAGTATTAGCCCGGATGTAAATGATCCTTCTTATAGAGCAGTCACCTTTGACGAGCTCTGTGATAACTACTTTGAACAAGCGGAAGGCTTGAGTGAGGGTGGTGCAGATATTTTCATTGTTGAAACAGTTTTTGATACCCTAAATTTAAAAGCAGCAGTATTTGCTATTGAAAAATTCAAAGAAAAATACCCTGAAAAAAATATTCCGCTTATGATTTCAGTCACTATTACGGATGCAAGTGGAAGAACGCTTTCAGGACAAACAGTTGAAGCATTTTGGAATTCAATTAGGCACTCAAAACCTTTATCTGTTGGTATAAATTGTGCATTAGGTGCAAAAGCAATGGAGCCTTACATTGAAGAGCTTTCCAAAATTTCAGACTGTTATGTCAGCTGCTACCCAAATGCCGGCTTACCTAACCCTTTAAGCAAAACTGGTTACGATGAAACGCCAGAAGATACAGCTCACCAACTCAAGCGTTTTGCCGAGAAAGGTCTTATTAACATAGTAGGAGGTTGTTGCGGGACAACTCCTAACCACATAAAAGCAATTATTGAAAAAACAAAAGTGTTTACCCCTAGAAGACGACCATCTATTAAAGTAGAAACTAGACTCAGCGGTCTAGAACCTCTAAATATACCTCCTGAAAAAGATAAGCCCTTTTTTATGATCGGTGAAAGGACTAACGTTACAGGCTCACCAAAATTTAGAAGATTAATTAAGGAAAATAATTTTGAAGAAGCTATATCTGTTGCGAGACAACAGGTTGAAAATGGAGCAAACATAATTGATATAAACTTTGATGAAGGTTTACTAGATTCAGAAAAGTGTATGGTTAAATTTTTAAATCTTTTAGCAGCAGAGCCTGATATCTGTCGTGTCCCCTTTATGATAGATTCATCAAAATGGGAAATTTTAGAATCTGGATTAAAGTGCATCCAGGGCAAACCTATCGTTAATTCGATTTCACTTAAAGAAGGTGAAGAGAGCTTTATTTCAAAAGCCAAAAAATTAATGAAATATGGAGCTGCTGTAGTTGTTATGGCATTTGATGAAAAAGGACAAGCCGCTGAAAAAGATGATAAGGTTAATATATGCAAAAGAGCTTATAAATTACTCAAATCTATTAATTTTCCTCCTGAAGATATAGTCTTCGATCCCAATGTTTTAACTGTTGCAACTGGTATGGAAGAGCATAACAACTATGCCGTAGATTTTATTGAATCAATAAAAGAGATAAAAGAAAGTTGCCCTTATGCACTTACAAGTGGAGGTATCAGCAATATTAGTTTTAGCTTAAGAGGGAATAACTATGTCAGAGAGGCCATGCACTCATCTTTTCTTTTTCATTCGATTAAGTCAGGGTTAGATATGGGTATTGTAAATGCTGGAATGCTGACAGTTTACGATGATATTGAAAAGCCTCTTCTTGAAAAAGTAGAGGATGTCTTGTTAAACAGAAATAATGATAGTACGGAAATGCTTATTGATTACTCAGAGCAATTTAAGGGCCAATCAAAAAATATAAAAAAATCTAATACGGAATGGAGGAACAAAAGTATAGGAGAAAGAATATCTCATTCTCTTGTTCATGGTATAACTGATTATATTTTGGAAGATACGGAGGAAGCTAGGAAAAGCAAAGAAAGACCATTAGATGTTATTGAAGGTCCTCTCATGGACGGAATGAAAATTGTTGGACAACTTTTTGGGGACGGTAAAATGTTTCTTCCTCAAGTTGTTAAAAGTGCCAGAGTAATGAAGAAAGCTGTTAATTATCTTGAACCTTTTATGGAAGAAGAAAAGAAAAGCAACAGGGATTTTAGGGAACGGGGAACATTTGTAATTGCGACAGTAAAAGGTGATGTTCATGA
>DKQD01000146.1:0-6738 GCA_002474345.1 Bacteriovoracaceae bacterium UBA7317 | reverse complement strand
ATTGGTAAAAATATTGTAGCCGTTGTCCTTGCATGTAACGGATACAAAATAATAGATTTAGGTGTAATGGTATCAATAGAAAACATTATTAAGGCCCTTAAAGAACATAAAGCAGATATATTTGGAATGAGTGGTTTAATAACGCCTTCTCTAGATGAGATGATCTATAACGTGCAAAAAATCAAAGATGAAAATATTAATATACCAATTTTGATTGGTGGAGCTACTACATCAAAAACACATACAGCAGTAAAAATAGCACCACATACAAGTAATCCAATTATACACGTTTCTGATGCTTCATTAGCTGTGAATGTTTGTCAAAAAGCTCTAGACCCTAAAAAAAGAGATACTTATATTAAAGAGATAAAAGAATCTCAAACAAAATTGAAAGAAAACTTTTTGAAAAGTAAGGAGTCTATCAATTTATTATCACTAAAAAAGGCTCAGTCTAACCGACTAAAAATTGACTGGGATAATTTTAAAGAACCAAAGCCAGAATTTATAGGAACCAAATTATATAATAATATAGAACTTGGGGAAATTTCTTCATACATAGACTGGTCCCCTTTCTTTTGGACATGGGAACTTAAGGGAACCTACCCAAAAATTCTATCCCATAAAAGTTATGGCAAACAAGCAAAAAGCCTTTTCGAAGATGCTCAAACTTATCTTAAAAACATCATTGATAAAAAAATATTCAAGCCTTTAGCAATAGCAGCTATATGGAAAGCCAATAGTGAAGGTGATGATATAAACATTTATGATATCTCAGATGAAAAAAAATTAAGAGGTAAGTTTCATTTTTTGAGGCAACAACAGCCGAAAACTAAAACATCTTATAGTCTTAGTGATTTTGTTGCACCAACAAGTAGTGGAAAAAATGACTACATTGGTGGTTTTGCTGTCACCATTGGAAATGAAGTTGAAAATTATGCTAAAACTTTTGAAGACATAGGGGATGACTATTCATCTATTTTAATTAAAGCAATCGGAGATAGGCTTGCTGAGGCATTGGCAGAACTGATTCACAAAAAAATGAGATCACTTTTCTATCCTCATGAAAAAGAAGACCTAACACTTAATGATCTTATAAAAGAAAAGTACTCCGGCATAAGGCCTGCTCATGGATATCCAGCTTGTCCCGATCATACAGAGAAAACTTTTTTATGGGACCTACTTGATGTGGAAAGTAAAATAGGAGTATCCCTTACAACCTCTTTTGCGATGAATCCACCAAGTTCTGTGTCAGGACTCTACTTTTTCAATAATGAAGCTAAGTACTTTAATATTGGCCTAATTTCACAAGAGCAAGTTAAAAGCTATTCAAACCGAAAAGATATTTCTGAGAAGGAAGCTGAAAAGTGGCTTTCTAGTAATCTTGGGTATACGGTTGAATAGATATAATTAAATTCATTTTGACTTTAAATTAATTACGTAATAAGTAAAATTATGGATAATGATATCATAATTGAAGAAATTGATTCCGCTCTTAAAAAAGCTCGTTTCACATTGCCAGAAAGAGTTATTAAAAGTGAAGACCTAAAAGAGTTGGCTTATTCTAGTAAAAACATTAAACAATTTTGCTTAATGATAAAAATGATTTTTATTTTTCATCAATCTAACCCTCAAAATAAAAGCATTCTATCTCTTCTCAAAGATTCTGTCTCAAAATCAGGCTATCCTTATAATGAGTGGCTCGAAGCCATTGAGTACCTTTCAATATGGTTAAGTAAAAGAAACTCTCACGGTTGCTTAAAAGATATAATTCAATATATTTCTTGTATTGTAGAGTTCAACTCCAATAAAATTCCTCAAAGCCTTTGCATCCTATTAGAACTCATGCTCGATACATATGGCTTTGATAAAAAAACTAAAAGCTTAAACATTCATTCATAAGTTTACGAACAAGAAACTTTGAAATTGCTGGTGACGCTGTAAATCCAGGTGATTCAATTCCACATAACTCAAAATAGCCAGGTATCCCAAGATCCTTTGGCCCCTTTATCCAAAAATCATCGTAGTACTGTCCATTCTTTTTTATTTTAGAGCGTATACCAGAATAGTCTAGATGAAGCTTTTTCTCGTCAATATGTTTATAAATTTTAGAAATAGTTTCTATCATTTTTTTTGTAATATCATCGTCTTTCATTTCGTATTCTATCTTATTTACTTCAAATGAGTTAGGACCGAATCGAATACTTCCGTCTGAATCAAAACTTGTATGAATCCCTAATCCTTCTAAGTTCTTATCGGGAATAGGATAAATTAATGATGGGCATGGGATTTTACCTGAATATTTTAAATAATAACCTTTTACAAAATATTCTTCTATGTCATCTAGGCCTATCTTTTTTCTAATTTTAACAGAATCTAAACCACAAGCATTAATCAAAAACTTTGTCTCGATGACTTCATCTTTTGTTTCAACTATAATATTGTTTTTACCTCTTCTAATATCCAAGACCTCATGCTCTTTTAAAAGTGGTATCCTTTTCTTAAAAACACGTTTTTCTACCTCTTTTATTACTTGACCAAGATCAATTACGCCTGTTTCCTTAGAAAAGAAAGCCTTCTTAACATTTATTATTTTTCTTAATTTCTCTATTTCATTTTTTTTTACCCAAGATATATTTTTTATATTATTTTCTTTAGCCTGATTAAAAATTTTTTCTAAAAAAGGTATCTCATCTTCATTAATTGCAATTAAATATTTTCCACACTTTTTAACATCAATATCAATTTCTTCTCCCATTTTATACCATAACCTATTTCCTTCTATGCAAAACTTTTTCTTAAGTGAATGAAAAGGATAATAAATACCAGCATGGAGAACACCACTGTTCCTACTCGAAGAATGTTCCCCTACAAACCTCTCTTTTTCCAAAATGGCAAAATCTAATCCCGGAAATGCCATTTCTACTTCCAATCCAATCAACATTCCTAGTATCCCACCCCCAACAATTACTCCATCTAACTCTATCATTAACGTTCCTAGTTTTTTAAAGCTTCCCTAATTAAATCACGATAATCACAATAACCCCAAAAGAAAACTTTTTTCATGGATATGTAATCTTTAGTTTCAGCAATTAGATTCTGCCTCTCTACTTTTTTTAAAAGCTCATCTATTTGGTAAAGGTGATGCTCTAAAATATTCTGCTCCTCTTTTTTTAGCCATACCTTTTTCAAACCAAATTGAAGATTATCTCTTTTTATTAAATAAATATTGATAAAATATTCAAAGAGTTCCTTTATTTCACTTTTTATATTTTCAATTTTTTTGATCTCTAAAAAGGCTTTTTTTTCTTTTTTATATTCAATCCCAAGTAAAGCTTCATTTTTTGACAATACATCCTCTTTTAAAAAACGATTAATAATTTTTTCTAATATTTTTTTATTAATTAAACTTTCTTTAGATAAAGATTCAATATTTTTTTTACCATAGTAGAGCGCTTCCAAAGCAACTCTTTCTAAGAGAACTAAACTCATTTTTACTTTCCTTTAAATAATTTAATTTATTTTTTTCAATTCTGAAATTTTTATGGTTCTTTTCATAAAATTAGTAATCTCTAATATTTTTTCCTCATCTAACTTAAAAGCGCATTCGTTTGCTAAGGATACTATTTTCAAAGTTTTATCGAGGTTAAAAAGAGATTTTTTTTGAAAGATCTCGAACTCTTTTAACTTCATTTCCTTCCCATGAAGTATTCTAAAGACTCTTGTTAGTTGGATTCCAGTATCCTTAGAGATTTCTTTTAGAGTTTTAAATCCAGTTGAGCGAATATATTTATCAATTACCCACATTTGCAATGACATCTTTATAAACCTCCTTAAAAGTCATGTTTATCATTAAGGAAGCAATATCAATGCCAAAAAAATAAAATATAAGTATTTGAAATTTCGAAGGTACAAAAATGAGCAGTGATGAACTTTAGTTAACTTTTTGTTTCTTTTAACTAAAGTTACATTTTGTCCTTACTTTTTTAGGAGATATTTTGCAAAAGAGACAATTTTCCTAATATTAAAAGGCTTTTCAAAGAATAGAAGATTTCCATAATTATCTACTTCATCTATTCTTCCAGAAATCATTAAAATTCCAGACTTCTTACACTTATTTTCTTTATTTTTTAGTGCTTCAACAAAGTCAACTCCATTTAAATAAGGCATTGCAAAGTCGACCGTCATCAAATCATAAAAATTTTCTTTCGCTTTAAGAAAGGCATCTAGGCCATCTTCGGCTATATCTATTTCGCAATCAAACTCTTCTTCAAGAGACATCTGTATAATCTCTCTTATGTCTTCCTCGTCATCTACCACTAGAAATTTGTACATTGGGTGCCGCCTGGGTACAGAATTTAATCAGTTTTTAGTCGGTTCACAAAATTATATCAAAAATCATTTTTTGATTTTAGTCGTAAATTTTTCCTGAATTCATAAAAGAAGCTTAACTATCTTGAGTAAATCTCTTAACTTTTCCCAACACTTGAACCTAGTTTTAAAAAAACCTCTAAACCTTTCGACGTCCATTTTTGTATATCTTGAGAAGGTTCCCATGCTCCTTTTTGTCCAAGAACAATCACCGTCGATCCACCAAATAAGAAGTACCCTTTTTCTTGACCCCTCATAAAGTTTGTTTTCTCATAGGTCTGAACAATTTTCCCAACCATCATCGCTCCGACCTCTACATAGGCAATTCTTCCAAAGTTCTTAGTTTCGAGGATTGTGACATGCCTTTCATTTTTAAGGAAAATATCATTCTTCTTCTTAAGTGCTACAGGGTTCACAGAGTCTAAAGCACCATGCACTTTATAGAAGTCTAAAACCTCTCCCTCGTCTGGAAAATGAAACCGATGATAATCAGAAGGGCAAAGCCTTCCAATTAAAAGAGGGCCATCTAAAAACTCTTTACTCCACTTTTCGTTGGAAACAATCTTCTCAGGGTCTAAAAACTTTCCCTTTACCGGCAACTTTACATGAGGACCCACAGATTTATAGCCAAGATAACGCCCCTCGGCAAAAGCACCCATCTCAGAGGAGTCCTCGGGAAAAGATCTCTCACCCTCTTTAAACTTCCTCACAAAAAAATTATTAAAGCTCGAAAAGGGCTGGTCTTTAGAGCAGCCCTCCTCCAGTTGGAATTCACACATTTGGATATCAAAATCCTTAATAAATTTGTTAATTTTATGCTGACTCAAAAGTGAGCTATTTTGAACAGCACCGTATATTTTGCTCAAATTAGGGCCACTCAAAAACTTACTGATCATAAGACCAGGAGTTGTTCCATACAACCACTTAATGGCTTTTTCACCGTAAACCTTTTCTAATTGAAAACAATCTTTTTCCCTGTTAAAAACTTTAATTTCCACCTAAGAATCCTTGAAAAGTTGTACCTGAAATATATTATAACCTTATCACTTGGGCCACGTGGGAAGGTCTACTTTTTTAATTAAATCCACTCTTAAAACCGTAGGAGTTGTTTTGTGAAAAAATTAAATAAATATTATTTTATCATTATTTTAGTGGCACTCTCTCTTTCACTAAACTTTAAAGGGAGTTCTAAATTAAATGATAACCAGCTTTTATTGGAAAACGAAAAAAATACAATAAATATTTTTAGAACCTCAGTTCACTCTGTGGTAAACATTACAAACGTCAAAATAGGCAGGGCTTCTTGGCCATTTGGCAGAACTCAAGAAAGAAAGGGTGGAATTGGCTCTGGTTTTGTTTGGGATAGCGATGGACACATTGTGACAAATAGTCACGTTGTTTCAGGAGGAAACTCCTTTCTTGTTTCTTTTCACAAAGATAAAAAACAATACAAAGCTAAAATTATCGGAGCTGAACCAAATAAAGATATTGCTATTTTAAAACTTGTCGACATGCCCACCTCTTTAAAACCTGTTCAAATAGGTTCTTCAAACAACCTCTTAGTAGGGCAAAAAACCCTGGCCATTGGGAGCCCCTACGGCTTAGATCATACAATGACCTCTGGAATTATTTCTGCACTTAAACGTGTTATTGAAGGATTTGGGGGGGTAACAATTAAAGGCGTTATTCAAACAGATGCCTCAATCAATCCAGGAAACTCCGGTGGTCCTCTTCTAAACTCAGCCGGTCAACTTATTGGAATGAACACAAGCATTGTTAGCACAAGTGGAGCAAGCGCAGGACTAGGCTTTGCAGTTCCAGTAGATACGATCAAAAGAGTTGTTCCTCAGCTCATAAAATACGGTAAAGTCATAAGACCAGGCTTAGGCATTGGAATTGAAGAAAACTATACAGGAAAAAGGAAAGGTTTAATTGTTTTATACACTCAAGAAAATGGCGCTGCCGAAAAAGCTGGTCTAAGGGGAGTCAGACAAGATGCTTACGGAAAACGTTATTTGGGCGATATCATTTTGAAAATAAATGGCAAGGAAACCAATTCATACAACGACATTTATCATATTTTAGATAATTATAAAGTTGGTGACACCATTGAAGTAACATTTTTAAGAAATGGTGAAATTAAAACAACAACAGTCAAACTAACCCCATTATCTTATTAAAGAAGGAGAATCCACCTATGAACAAGAGCTCTCTTACTAATTTTATATCTTTAATGGTCATCTTTTTAGGTCATTACAGCCCTATCTATAAGGAGCAAATCCTATCAATTGGTTACTTTGCTCTTTCCGGAGCAATAACGAATTGGCTAGCTATCCACATGTTATTTGAGAAAGTTCCAGGGCTTTATGG
>DKQD01000074.1:14013-14160 GCA_002474345.1 Bacteriovoracaceae bacterium UBA7317 | reverse complement strand
TGGTCTTGGTGGTAAAGTTCTTGCTAAGGCAGGTGGAAATTCAGTTCTTGTTGCTGGTGGTGAAATTTATACGAACCTCGATAGAGGTGTTATTGATGCAACTGAGTGGGTAGGTCCTTTTCATGATCTCAAAATGGGTTTTTATAA
>DKQD01000074.1:0-13661 GCA_002474345.1 Bacteriovoracaceae bacterium UBA7317 | reverse complement strand
GCAGCTAAGTATTATTACTATCCAGGCTGGCATGAACCGGGTACAGCTCTTGAGCTTGTTATTAACACAAAAGCTTGGGCCACTCTACCTCCAGATTTACAGGCAATCGTAGAAGCTGCTACTTACAAAGCCAATATGTGGATGATTTCAGAGTTTGAAGCCAAAAACAATGCCAATTTAAAGGTGCTTGTTGAGAAACATAATGTTCAACTTAAAAAGTTTCCAGATAGTGTTATCGAAGGACTACGAAAATTATCTGATGAGGTTCTTGAAGATATTGCTAAAAACGATCCAGCAAGTAAAAAGGTTTATGAGCACTTCAAGGCATTCAAGAAAAATATCTCTGCGTGGAATAAGACTTCAGAGGTTTCTTATCATAATGTGATCAATAAGCAAGATTGAATAAAAAAGAGTTTCTTGTCAGGTGTTTAAAATTGAAAAGTATGCTCTAAAGGGACGAGCGTACTTTTCATCCTTTCTCATTAATTTCTAAGTAAAACTTTCGGTAACCATGTCACCGATTCAGGAATAAAACAAACCACAAGAAGACCGATTAACTGGATAATAACAAAAGGGACAATTCCTCTATAAATCTCCGTCGTCTTAACTTCGGGGGGGCAAACCCCTTTTAGGTAAAAGAGTGAAAAACCAAAAGGTGGAGTAAGGAAAGAGGTTTGAAGGTTGATAGCAATAAGGACGGCCAGCCATAGAGGGTCAACTCCCATTGCGATCATTATAGGTGCCAGGACTGGAACGTGAATAAAAGTTATCTCTATAAAATCAAGAAAGAAACCAGCTATAAAGATTATCATCATGACGATGAAGAGGATTCCCCATTTTCCAAAGGGAAGGGCATCAATTAGGCTTTTTATGAGTGCATCACCTTCAAGACCTCTAAATACCAGACCTAGGGTTGTGGCCCCGATGAGTATAATAAAAACCATACATGTCAATTGAGCTGTTGTGTCCATAACTTCATAAAATGTTTTTTTGTTAAACTTTTTATAAAAAACCGTGAGGAGTGTTGCCCCGACCGATCCAACAGAGGCTGCTTCTGTCGGAGAGGCAATTCCAGCAAAGATGGAGCCAAGAACAGAAACCATCAAAAGCATAGGAGGAAGCATCACTTGACAAATTCTAAGGTAGAGCTCCTTTCTTGAGATTTGATCGAGCTCTTCCTGGGGAATAAGAGGCGCCAACTCAGGTTTCAAATGAGAGATAATAAAAATATAAGTAATATAAAGAATGACCAGTGTAAGGCCTGGGATGACAGCTCCGACGAAAAGTTCGCCTATAGGTACGCTCATAATGTCGCCCAGAAGTACTAATATAATACTTGGTGGGATAATCTGACCTAAAGTTCCTGAAGCGGCAACTGTTCCTGTTGCTAGAGACCTGTCATAATTTCTTTTGAGCATCGTGGGAACTGAAAGAAGTCCCATGGTTACAACGGTCGCTCCAACAATACCAGTTGAAGCCCCCATGAGAGCGCCGACAACGATGACTGAAATGGCAAGACCTCCTCTTACTTTTGCAAACATAAGGGCCATGGTTTCTAAAAGTTCTTCGGCAAGGCCTGATTTTTCGAGCATTACTCCCATATAGATAAAGAGAGGAACAGCAAGAAGGGTGAAATTGGTCATGGTTCCCCAAATTCTAAGAGGAAGGAGCGAAAAAAACTCTGGACCGAAGCCAATGAGTCCAAAAAAGAGGGAAACCCCTCCGATAGTAAAGGCAACGGGATAACCTAAAAGGAGAAGAATAAAGACAGTGGTAAACATAATAAGGGGAAGGTATTCAATGAAAAGATTCATATTATTTTTCCCCTTTTAGAAAAAGGATATTTTTAAAAGATTCGGAGACTCCCTGGGCGAAGAGCAGGGCAAAACCGATGGGTATAATCGCTTTTAAAATATACCTGGCCGGTAGTCCTCCGGGGTCTGGGGAGGTTTCCTTTATTTGGAATGAACTAATGAAAAAATCTTGAGAGCTAAAAAAAACCATTGCAGCAAAAGGGAGGAGAAAGAGAACTGATCCTGTTAAATTAACCCATGCCTTTTGCCTATCATTAAAATTATTGTACAAGAGATCGACCCTAACATGTCCATTTTGTTTGAGGGTATGACCAGCTCCAAGCAAGAAAATGGCGGCGAAAAAGTGCCACTCAAGCTCTTGCATTGCAATAGACACTTTGTCCAAACCATATCGCAAGAGAACATCAACAAAGACGTTGATTACCATAAGGGTTGTAAGCCACCCGGCAAGACGACCAAACTTATTATTTATGGAGTCAATGATCTCAATGTACCTTTTCATAAATTTGAAGGTGAAGCTCATTTTTAAAATTCTCCGAAGTATTTTAGATTTAACTTATATACCTTGAAGTAAGTCTTTGGCCAAGCTAATGGAATGAGCTTTTGAACTGTGAAATAGCATCAATGCATAAAAAGATTCAAATTGAAAGAACCGGTCTATTTTGTTAGTCTTTCTCTTTGGAAGATTATGAGATTTTTAAGGAAGAAGGATGGAAATAAAATCTTTGATCAGGGATATACCTGATCATCCCAAAAAAGGGGTTATATTCAAAGACATCACGACTCTTTTAAAGGACGAGGCGGGCTTTAAATTTATCATTGATACTTTGAGTGAGCGCTACAAGTCGTTGCCTATTGACAAAGTCGCGGCAATTGAATCGAGAGGCTTCACGATAGGTTCGGCACTAGCTTATAGCTTGGGAAAGGGTTTAGTGATACTTAGGAAGGGAGGAAAGTTACCAGGTGACTGTTATTCTACCCAATATGAGTTAGAATATGGCTTTGATAAGTTAGAAATCCATAAAGATGCCGTTGAAAAAGGTGAAAAAGTTCTTTTAGTAGATGATATTTTAGCAACAGGAGGCACTGCTCTAGGGGCCATTTTTCTTCTTGAAAAGTTAGGGGCTAAAGTTATTGAGTTTTGCACTGTTGTCAGTTTGAGCCATCTAAAAGGTGAAAAAAGACTTCACGAAAATAACCAAAATCACTACACGATGTGTAGCTATTAGTTTTTATGTGAAAGAGAAGAGCTCTTTAAGAACTCCTCATATGGACAAAATCAATTGCTAAAGGCTTTGAAGTTTACTTTTGCCGATACATTTGGTTTTTTCACTCGATTTAATTTTGGAAATACTGTCATTAAAGACCTCGAGAAACTTGTTTTTATCAGCTTTGATTGATTCACTTTCTGAAGAATGTGCCTTGTACATATGAGTGCAGCGGGGTTCTACTTTACCACCTTTGTCGTATTGCTTTAGGCAGGATTCTAAATTTGTCATCGCCAATTTAAATGCTTCAACTGTTTCCTTTCTATAAACTGCATTTGTGGTTAAGACATCGCTTTGGAGGTCTCCAGCTGGTGAAGGAGGGAGTTTAAATAATTGCAGGAGCATATCTTGAATAAAGCGAGACATACGGCCATTCCCCTCATGAAAAGGGTGGATAGCTATATACCGCCTCTGAAGATCTGCAACAACTTGAAGAGGAGTTCTTTTGTAGTCAAAATCATCAAAATCTGAGTCTCCGCTCGTTCTTTTACCCGTTTTATAAAACCTAATGGCTTCGTTTATATGCTTAAAAAGCCTTGCCATCTCATAAGGAACTCTTTTTGATCTCAAATAACCAACTTGACCATAGGCTTGACCTCTAAACTTCTTGGAGAGGAAGGAACCAAAACGAGATGTTTTAGAGTACTTTTTAATATAATTTCCTACATCAGGAATTTGAAAAAGCATTGTTGTGCGAACGAGTGGGTTTCCATCTTTATCTTTCAGCTCAAAGTTTTTTATAAGGCCGACTTCTTGCTTATTAAGTGGTCTCTTCATCCATTTTCGAACCATGAAACCTGAGTTGGCATGACCTCTTTTTCTAATTTCTCCAGGCTTGGGGAAAAGGCCTTTAACGATAGGGATTTTTTCCATTGGCCCAGCAAGGCCACCTCCAATAGTTTTTTCATGAAGCTTTTCAAGAGAAGCAGTCGAGAATTTCCATCCCTTTCCCTTGTTACTTAAGCATTGCATTTCAGCGCTAACAATTGATCTATGGAAATTACCTTCTTCCCACTTAAGCCAGGTTTTTGGAGCAGGACTGTAAATATCCCAAGTTAAAAAACCTTTTGGCTTTTCTTTGATTGTCCTTTTCATATCTCTTCTAGCAATAAATCGAATGGCCCTAAATTCAGTTAGAAAATCTATATCAACGTTATGCTTTTTAAAGCCGGCCTTGAGTTTAAGGTACCTATTTTGAATATCACATTCTGTTTTGTATTTTTGCAAAAATCGGTCACAGGAATAAGCATTTGAAAGAAAGGGCATTGTTGTAAAACAAATAACAATTAACCTTAGAAATTTTTTCATAACCGGTTCTCCTCTCTTTAAAAAATAATACTTTAGCTACAGTAAAAGTTTTCAATTAGATGACTCAGTGGATTATAGCATAATGAAGGATTTTGTTGTTTTAAATTTAAAACTCAACAAAAAGTGTGATTATTGAAGTCTTAAATGAATGATGAATGAGCACTATAAACAAAAAAGAGTATTAAAGGTTTTTTTGATCCCCCTTAATTTGGACGTAAGGCCTGTAAGATTAATTATCAAGTGATATTGTTTTCCTTTTGAAGCCTGTGCTTCAAGTAAAAGTAAAATAATTTAATAATTTTATTTTTAAATAAATGGAGAATAATAATGTCAATATTGAATCAATGGAATATTCAATCGTTCAATGAAAAGAAAAACCTTTGCTTAATTGTTTTATTGACCTTGTTTCTAACATCTTGTGGCTTTTCACCTTCTGAGCCTGGTCCTGGTCCTGGTCCCGGTCCTGGTCCTGGTCCCGGTCCCAGTCCTTCCTATCCAAACAAAGAGGATGTTAATGAATTCATCAACAACCTTAGTAATGATGCTGGATCAGTGGATGATTATGTTTTAAGAAAATATAAGACTGAGCAAGGAGGCGGTTATATCATCTTAGAGGATGATTTTGGTGATGTGAGAGGTATAGATATATATTTGGGAAGCCGGTACGATGATTATAGTTCTGATTTAGAATTTTTTGATGCTCATAGTTTTCCTGTCGATCCTGCTGATGACATTGGAACTAATTACTTTAGAGATTATGATGGTAACCTCTACGAAGAAACGACGATTACCAAAAAAGATCTTGAGCATATGGGAGCGATCCTAGAAAAAATTAAGAGAGGCAAAATTCAAAAATATGTTGTGAATCAGTTCCAATTGAGTGAGCAAAGGGCAGAAACTCTTTCTAAAATGATTTTTTCTTGGAAAAAAATTGACAACAAAAGAGGAGTCACCCAAGAGGATATAAAAATATTTTCTTCCAAGCTTCTAGGCTTTGATTATCTGGAGGGTATTAAAGCTTATATATCCTATATAGAAGGAGATGAAACAGATTTTAACCTTCTTATGGAAAAGGCTGCAGATGTTAATCAAACAGATCCAGAGCACATGAAGTTGTTACTTCAAATGTTCTTAAAGTAACTTAAATATGAGTCCAAGTGGTCAGGGGACAAAATAACCTCTGACCATTATGGGACTTAAGCTCTTCTGATAATGCTTCTATATTTTTACTCATAAAATGGTCCAAAATTCACTCTTTTTACTATCAGACCGTCTTTTACAAGTTTAACTTTTTGCCATTTCTCTTTAACTGGGTTCCATCCAATAATATATGAGGCAGGACTCCAAAGAGACCAGCGACCGTGGTCTTGTTTATGCATTTGATGCGGTTTGAGAGGCAGCCAGCTTTTGACTCTAAAGCGGTAGAGAAGCTTTCTGTTGGCCTTTCTAAGGAAATAGAGGAAGTTTTGAAACTCATGGCCCGAGTAAGGAATATTAAAGGAAACGATATTTTTTTTCAATGGACCAATAGACCCAGGTAGAACGCTTTCAGCGTAAAAAGACTTGAAGGGAGGTTCATTTGATAAATGGCTCCACTTTTTTAGCTGAAGAAGAAATTTAATAGGTCTTCCTTTTTCTCCTGGAGAGTTCCTCCAGCTAGGGCAGCATGAGTATTTCTTACAATTAATACACCACTTATGATCTTGACCTGATGGATCTGTACCACCTAATGGTAGGGTTAACTCAAAACCGTAGGGTGTTTGTTTAGTTCCCAATAACGGAGAAAAAGGGGTTAAAAGTTTTTTCCTTTTATGAGATTCGTAAAGGTCTGAAAGTGAAAGAGTGTTTTTAAATAAGCTATTTCGGTTTGTTTCATGAGTAAGGTTTTTAATATCTCTAGAAGATAAAGTGCTTAGAAGCCGCATTTTTCTCTCTTTTCTGATATCTTCCAAAGTTTTTTTCTTCTTTTTGCTTCTGAAAGAACAACTTGTCGATTGAAAAAGAAAAGTGCTCATCAATATTATTAAGAAGCTTGATTTTAAAAATTGAGGCTTGTTTAAGAGTGATAACCGAGTCTTTAGGTAGATCATTTCGTTCACTTCCCTGGTATATAAAAGTTTATAATAATCTTATGGCCTTAAACTTTATTGCTATCCATCGCATTACTCGGATTTGAATATTTCAAATTTAATTCTAGTAAGTAAATTTAACTCCTAAGGATAAATTATCCTCTTCTAAGTTAATTGAAAGTTCTTTTTTATTAATAATTTTTTGGTATTTAATTTGTTTTTTAATAACTGCTTGGGAAAAAATCGAAAAAGTTGTGAGGATACTCTCATTGATTTGTCTTTTACCAAAGTGCTTTAAGATTTGTTCTTTATTTTTTTGAAACTTATTCTCAAGATTCTTTTTTAAGTTAGGGTTATTTTTCAAAACCCACTCATTAAGCTGTTTAGAAAAGGCTTCTCTGGTTTTTAGGTTCATATCTACTTCTCCAGCAGAGGAATTGATTCCAAAAAAGATGGTAGAAAGAATTAAAAGGACCAGATATTTTGTAATTTTCATAGAGTTTATCCTCTAAAAGTAACAATGTTTTTAACCTTTAAAGGTGCATATTTTGTGCCAATTTCTTGTTGTAAATTTAAGTGGTTATGGAGTTTGGTCTGTTAAGTGATTGGACAGGTGTTAAAAATAAAGACGACCAGAACTCAATTTAATTTAATTCTTGAAGCATTTTTACAATACAATGTATTTAATTGATAACTAACTAAATAAAATTACTTGATAAAGAAAGTTCCCATCGCACTTGAAATAAGTTGCAAATTTATGCTCCGATTTTGTTTTTGAGCCTACTGAAATAGAATGGTTTGGATTTACTGGTGATAAGGGTTTTCAATGATAAAGATTATTCAAAATTAAAAAGAGACTTTAGTAAAAGCTTTCTTTTTGAAATAGGACTGAGCTTTTATACTAAAAAATCTTATCTTTCTATTCTAAAACTTTTTAAAGAGTGTACAGTATAAAAAAAACAATAAAAAGGGCTAGAATGTATAACCTAAATTAAGCCCATTTTGAATACCTGTAAAAGTAAACATACCTTTGGCACTAATATATTTAATATAAGAACTGAACCAAAAATTTTTGCCAAGGTATTGTTTGTATTCACCATTTATTTTAAAGCAAGGTTCTAGTCTTTCCCAGTATCCTCCATTCACACCTTCACCAGTGGTATTGAGGACTGATTCGCCTGAAAGACAATATGAACCTGAAGCAGAAAGTTGGGATAGCTTATTCCAAATTGAAAAATTATAGTCTAAACCTAGTGTGAACCACAAAAATAATGATTTATTTGGTTTTAATAGGGTTGCTCCATCCCTTTCAAGTACTGTAGTTGAAAGTACTGCCTTATTCGATGAAATGTAAGAGAGACCCTCTCTTTCAATCGTAAATAGTCCTGAAAAGCCTTGTTTTAAAGTACTTGAAAAGAGAGCTTTTTTAAGACCAGCTTTGAGAGAATAAGATAGTGGGAATTTATAAGTAACAACCGGGTTACAGTAACCCTCAATTTCGTCAGAGTTTTTACATTCGTCATTGAGGTAATAAGAACCACCTAAATTAAAAAAGAATTTGAACTTTTCGCTTATAGGATAATCAAACTTAAAGTCTAGGTCATAAACGATATTAGTTTGTGTAATCTTACTTCCACTATTTGTAACAGGCTCTTCAAAATAAAAAAGTTTACTTCCTAAAGATAAATCAAAATTATATGGGTTTTTTTGGTAAACGATTTTCGTATCAGAATATTTTTTAATGGATTCAGACGATGGTAATCTCTGATTTTTCTCTGTCTGTTCCTTATTTTTTTCTTTGTCTTGAGATAGATAGTTTTTATTTAAGTCTGTGCTTTTTATGGCAAGCTTTTTCATAGGAATAGTAATAAGAGGAAATTCCCTTGACCACTTTCTTGGAAATTCAAGGTATAATTTGGATCCGAGTTCTAGTTTTTTCCAATTTGTTACCTGAGGGTTCCATCTCTTCATATCGCTAATAATTTTCTTTTTTTCCTCTTGGCTTATATTTTTAAACCAGATTTTTTTCCTGATTATTTTTTCTAAATCGTCTCCTTCTTGAACCTTGTAGTGTTCCGAAAAAATTTTTTCAATACAATAAAGGTCGTTGGTGTTTAAAAAAAGATTTAAAACTAATAAAATGCAGGCTTTGTGGAAAGAAGTCTTCATAGGCTTATTTTAAAGGAAAAAATGAGGGTCTTAAGGAGGAAAATTTGTTTTAAAAAAAAAGCTATTTAAGAATTAAATAGTCAGTTAAAAAAGTGACTTTTTAAGCCTATATTTTTAAAAAATTAAGACGAATAGTCTTTATAACCTTTATAAGTCTTAAAATCGGAAAAAAAAATGGAAAAAGATAATAAAAACCCAGATTTAGTTATCTCTTATCACATAGATTATGAAATAAATGAGTCAGAAGAAAACCGTGGATACTCTTACGATATTAAAAGCTTCACCTCATGTATCATTGATTATCAAAGTAACACCGTAAAAGAGAAATACCATTGGGAAGGAAATAGCGAAGAAAGTAACTTAAAAAGGCTATTTAATGATTTCTCATCTTTTTATAAAGAGCATGAGGATAGGCTGATCTTTCAAAAGAAGCCATTCGTATTAAATAAAGAAGTCAATACTATTTTTATTAAAACACTAATTCGCTTGGGATTTATTAAGGATGAGTCGGACTTTGTTTTTGGTCATGACTGTCTTGATATTTCAGACATCTACTTAATGTATTATTTTTGTAAGTCTTCTAAGGTAGAAAGTAAGGACTTAGAAACTATGTTGGGTGATTTTGGAATTATGCCTCAAGAGAAGGATACTCCTTTTTTCAAAGCAGTTAATAGTTCCAGGTTAGGAATTCAGATGATGAAAAAAATTGGGCTTATATTTCTTATGAGTGATATGGGTGGGGCCAAATTATAACTTAGCTTAGAGCTTAAGTTTGTACGTTTTTAATTAGGCTTTTTTACTTTATTGAAGAATCTTTTCTTTTTCTTCTTTTTTAATTTTCTCCCAAATTTCATTATATTCTTCGAAGTTTACTTTCTCTTTGATTTCTTCATCCTCTAATCTTAGGGTATTCGTTCTAAATACAGGAATAATAAAATCAATAATTCCTTGAAGCCTTTTCTCAGTTTCTTCCCAGGTAAAACCTTTCGCTTTGGATTTTTCTATGTTCTCTCTAATGATGCTTTCAAACTCGCTTAGGTGGTTACCTTTTATTTGTGGAACTTTTATTACTTTCTTGTCTTCTACGGTCTCATACTTTAACGGTATTTTCTTTGAAACGGTATTATATATGTTTTCGATGGCCTTCTCGACAGAAATTTTTTTAAAAGGTAGTACTTTGTTATCTACGCTTTTGGGTCCTTCTGGAAGAGTTGTGTCAGACATGGTGGTTCCGCTGTGATGCGAAGCAGTATCGCTCCGTCAAGTATTGCCAAGCTATCAACTAATTGTGAGTTTTGCACGCTTTTTGTTCGCACTTTGGTAAATGATACGGGGTTTTCAGACAATTTGGCTGGTATCAAAGTCAAGCTTCCCATCTCTTGAGTTAAATGGGACGACAAGTGATAAGGTTAATTGATATGAAAACTCGAAAGGTTCAAGTTTAATTTTCTTTTTTATAAACCCTTCTAAACCTTTTTTCTCAATCCAGAAGATTTCGGTATTTTTCTTTCTTAAAAACACAAAACCTTGTATTTTAGTTCCTTTTTCATCGCAAATTTCTTTAACTGTGTCTATTAATTCATCTTTTTTCATAAGTTGGAATTCCCTCTTTAAGACCTCAGTTGACTGCGGTAAATGGTTTTGGCTGTCTTTCGGATAAAAGTAAGTCTTCTTTTACTGAAAGTTTAATTTAAATTAGCAATACTTTTAACAATAGGAAATATAAGCATTTTAATTACTGTTAATGATAAATTTTGGTTAACAGTTTATAATAGTAAAGGTCTTTTATTATCGGGGGATGTAAATATTCTAATCGACCCTCGTAAGTTTTGGGTATTCTAGATGGAAAATGATAGAGCTGGTGATGAAAAATTAAGCATTTTAATAATCGATGATTCTCACTCTCAAAGGCTTCTTCTTCAAACTTTTCTCAAAAGCTTTAATGTTACTGAAGCGGATAGTGGTATTAATGCTTTAAAAATACTTAGCAGTGAAAAATTTGACCTTATAATATGTGATTTTGAGATGCCTGAAATGAGTGGTTTAGAATTTGCCAAGGAAATTGTTAATCAAGGGAAAACTCAGGGGGTTCCATTCATTATGTGTTCTGCAAACCCACCAGGTGAAGGATCTCTTTCTAAGCTCCAGGAGATAATTTCTAATTCTTTCTGGGTAGAAAAATCAAATAAGGCCCTTAGTCTTAGGCACTTAATTGATAAGATTATTGGAAATGATGATTAAATAAAGGCTTCTTTTTTACCAAGGAAGTTCAAGCTTTAAAGGAAGTTCTTTGGAGGATCGGCTAAGAGAGGAAAGGTAGTCATACTGCTTTAAAAATTTTTGATGTACTTCAGGAATAGAAATTAAATAAAAATTTTCAAAGTTTTTATAGAATGCAGCTCCCGTCAGGTTTCCAGCTCCCGTAAAAACGGTTCCGTTATGGTCTTCTCTAGTAAAAATAAGAAACTTGTTATGTTGTAATTGTATGGATTTAGGATTTTCAATATTGTCCGCGAAAGTTTCAAGGTATTTAATATTAAGTCCAAGCGATTCTAGCATCGTTAATTTTTCAAATTCGTAGAGCGTATTTCTACCAATGTTTGTTTGGAGCAACCCTGTCCAGTAAATATCGTCATCAACTATAATCTTTGCTTGAAAGTTAGTTCTCTCTAAGTTTTTCTTTATGGCCCTAATTATGCTTCCATTTGAAAATCGGTGTGCCGCCATTTTTACATCAATAGATTTTTTAAACTCTTGATGCAAGCTCTTCATTGCTTTCCTTCCATCTCCAGGAATGAAAAAAACTTTCAAATCGTCTTCAGGTGGTAACTTAATTTGCTTTTGGCAATCAGACATAAATGTAATGAAACTTGATTTTGATGACTGGTGCTTGAGAAGCCCTTCTTTTAAGCATAAATGGGCTTGAAAAAAATATGTATTTCTATGAGTGGTTAGAAAGTGCCAGTTTTCATGGTGGCTCGTAGTACCACTTGACATATTCCCACTTGAGAAAACAATCTTAACTTGATCTGGAGAAGATGGGTTAATTAAAATAAGCTTAGTGTGGGCGTAGCCAGTTTGATTATCACCCTCCCCTTGATGACCGCCAGTAAGAACAACTGGTGTGCTAGGCTTGTCTAGGTTGCTGTTTATACAACTCTTTAGCTTAAGCACTTTGTTCATTCTTTTTTGATTTTCTCTATTTTTTTCATCAATCAAAATGGTCAGCTTTAAATTTCTTGTTTTAACAGCTTTACAAAGCTCTTTTATAACGGAAGACTTTGAAAAAGATAAGTAAGTCATAAAGACTTCTTGAGTCGATGGTTCTTTTATCCACTTAATTATTTTATCGTGTGGGTTACCTTTCTGTTTATTTAGAGCTGAGTTGTCGCTTGGAGTGCAGTAAGCACCTTCTGTTTTAAAATGTATTTCTTGGCCATATGAATTGATAAGAGGCTTTTTATAGAAATGCTTTTTACATTTTGGATTAGTAAAAACAACTTCGTAGTTGAAAGGAGCTATTTCAGTGATACTTTTGGCATAAGAGAGATAAGGAATAAGGAAAAGAAAAATAAATATACGCAAAAGTGCCATCTTTAACCGTGCTCCAGAGTTTGGGTTTAACGTTTCCAACGCCTCTGGAAGCTATCTCAAAATAGGACATAATGATAGTTTTTCTACTAGGTACTGGAAATTATACGTTGTTATTTCGAATTATAAATTTAACTTATTTAGTTTTCTCCAAACGTATAAGGCTTCTCATCCCCGTATTTGTTGACGACACACCAAAAAGTGAAGCTTCTTATGGAAGGAATTTTAAGCTCAAAAACCCAGTTCCTTGAAGGGTTGAAGCCTAGTTCTTCTCCAGTTCTTTTTTCATTAACAAGGATAAGGCTTGTACCTTTTGAAAGAAGGAGTCCATTTAGCTCCGATTTTGCAAATATTGTCAGCTCTCTATCACTGGATAGGCCTTCTAGGTAATTTTCAAATGACTTTTCCAAAATTATATCAAGAGGAGATTGGTTCCCTTCATCATAATCATTTTTGAAACTAGAAATAGCAATTTTGATAGCTTCAGAAAGTGTGACCTCATTTTTAGTTAACTTTTTTTGGACAATTTGAATATTACTTTCCAAGGAAGTTGCCTCTAAGGATATAGAAAGGTCAATTCGTCCAATAGGAGTTTTGTTACCAGAGAGAGAGGCAAATACATTGGGCGCCATAAAAATAAATAGAAGATAAAAAATGAATTTCATTTCAACACCACCTCGTTGATGATTAGCTAGAACCTAAATGTTATTTTTGTTTAACTACAATTTAGGCACGCAACTAAAAAAGCGCGGTGTAGACCTTTCAGAACAGCATAACTTGTTTAGCTCAAAAAAATTAAAAAGGATAGCAGAAACATAAAAAAAATAATTTAATTAATTGTTGTCTAAAATGAATATATAACTTCAACTAAGTAGCTGAAATTATGTATTAATTTTAAATGTAAAAATTTCCTAAAAGATCTTTAAAGTTATAGCTGTAGAAAGTATTTACCCTCAAGCTATTTATGAGCTTATAATCAAATTTTATTGAGCCCACTATTTTTGGTATCACATGATAAGAAAAGTATAACTGAGAAGACCTAAAAATATATTCCATTATAGGTTATTGAAATTTTATAGATCAACTCAATAACTTTTATCTATAAGATCAAACCATATTAAAAAAAAAAGCTAAAACGTTAATAAATGTGAATTAATGTTAAAGTATAATAACATTTTGTGTCTTATTTACGTTATTTGGGTAAAGCTAATGGAGATGGTAAAAAAAGTTTCAAACAGCGTCTTGGATTTTTTCTTTGGCTTTATATATCTAATGGAAGCAGTATTTTTCAGTTTGTTTAATAACTTTGAGTTTTATAAAAAAGACGAACCCTTTTTTACTAAGGCAGAAATCAAAGAAATCGAATCAGGCCAAATTTTTCTGAAGGATGAAGGAAAAATCAAGAAACTGGAATCAAGTCATCCACCGCCTAAACTGATTCA
>DKQD01000202.1 GCA_002474345.1 Bacteriovoracaceae bacterium UBA7317 | reverse complement strand
AATCTTTCCAATAGAATTTTTTGTCCAGTGTTTAATTTTTTTCGGCACTTTTCCCTTTTCTTATAAACACTTTTTGGAATTATCTTTCCTCAAAAGATATAGTTTAAAAAATTTCTTAACTTTTTTACGCAAAATGGCAGTTAGCTATCTAAAGTAAATGGAAAATTTGAAGGCAAGAAATGATATCGAAGGACTCGCAATAAAATACCTTGAGGAAGACAATCACCACTCATCAAACCTTAAGCACTATGTCTTGGGATTTTTTTTGTCTGAAAGTAACTCGACTAAAAGACAAAGAAAAACTCTTTTTAAAAATGGTTAAAAGAAAATAAAATATTGGTAAAAAAGCAGACGATTTAGTTTTTTAATAGGTTAAAATGACCTTATCCATTTTATTTAAGGCTTCCCGTGATAGATCTTTTAGGGATTCTCCCAAAGCTTCTAAAGCTTTTGTGTCATAAGAACCATTTGGCTTTTTAGTTTGTTTAATAGCTTCTCTAATCGTATCAACGACATAGGGCTTTGATAACACACTGAAAAAAGGGTGGCATTTAACAGGCCTAGGAATTTCTGGATCGTCAATTCTTGCCAACCTCGCGATCTTATCTGGATATGAAACAACTGATTCAATATTGTTTATAATTCTGGACAAGAACTCCGTGAGAGCTTTTTGATTTTTGACATAAGTTTTATTATCACCACTAACACCTCTGTCATTTTTATTTTGTAATCCCTTTTTTAAAAAAGTTATAATTAAAGGGAAGTTAGACTCTATGGCTTCAATGACCATAAAGATCTGCTCATATTCTCTTTTAAAAATAAACCTCTTAAACTGATTTTTATCAAAGTATTCAGGGTTACCTTTTTTTGAAAGTAAATGGATGAGCCTCGAATTGACCCTATTTTCATCGACCTCTAAATGACAGCTATATTTATAAATAATTCCTCTAAAAACTTGCTTTAAAGACGAGAAGACCATGCCAAGCATTGTTAATTTTTTTAGTTCCTCACTCTCCTTTATAACTTTTAAATCTTCTCTTCTTAATAAAAGAGAAACACCATAGCCATTAAAGCCTTCATTTTCTAAGTACCGAAATGTCACGGGGAACTTAACGTTAAAATCAAAAGAGAGCTTTTTAAAAAGCATATTATCCAAATTATTCAAATAAGGACCAATTTCTGAAGTGTAGTGGACCTTCTTCTGAAGAGAGTTTTCAATAACTTCAAGGAAAAAACGAGAATGAAGAGGGAATTGAAGCTCAATTCTGGTCTTGATTTCATTAAGAAGGAGATCAAAGCTTTCACCATTCAAATCCCCTTCCATAAAATTTTGAATTAAATCTTTAATAGTATCGTCTAGAGCATATTCACATTTTTCGCAAACAAACTTATTTTTAGGTCTAGACCTGATAACAGAATGGGGTGAAGATAGACTAAGCCGGTATAGATGACTCTTAAAATATAAGTGGCCTTCATCATCAAAGTAAGTTTTGGCTGGTGCCTCACCAACAAAGCTCTCTAAGTGAACGTAAGACTCAAAGCTTTTGCAATAACACTCAAAAACTACAAAAAATAGGCCAACGAAAATTATTTTTAATTTTTTCAACAGATAATCTTCTTTATTAACGTTTCCGATTAATTAATCTTCCCCAATTATCATCTAAAAATTCGTCTAATTTTTGATAAAAGATGTTAAGGTTTTTTAGTGAAGAATCTTCTAAAAATTGCTTTGTTTCAGAAAAACCATTTACTATTTTTACCAATTGAGGAATGGGATGAATATAGAGGATCCCATTGACTCCTTTAGTTTTAATGGATTCATCTAATAGGTATTTCACAAAATCTTTTTCAGACAAACCATCATCCATCATAAATAAGTCGAGATTAAATTTTGTTGGTGCCACCGTAAAAATATATAAGGCATACCTTAGAGACCTTTTCGAAATAAACTTGAGGATGTTCACGTTATCGTGTTTAAGAAGCTCTAAAGCTGTAATTTGCTTAATTTTTTCTAGTTGAGACCTAACCTTTGAAAAGGTTCTATACTGCCTGCTAAACCTAAATTTAAAATACTCAGAGCTCTCTATATTCTCTGAAAGGTCTGATAGCAAAAAAAACGTTACGTAACTTACGTATTCTTCAATTGAAGCATTATCAAAATCTAAAATCGACCGACGAAATAATTCATTTAAAATGAGGGATGCTTTATCAGGGTGGTCCAGTTTTTCCCAAATCTTTCGTGAAATGTATAAGTTTTTTTGCTTATAAAAAGGTTCCTCAAATGACATAGAAATATCTTTAATTTCACAAGTCTCCCCTCCAAAGTCATAGACTTCTCTTTCACTGGCCCCTCGTGAAATAATCCTATCGACAAAGCTTTCATCTAGCTCAGCTAATAGTTCCTTAAAATTTTTCTCTAGACCTTTTGCAAAAAGTGGTTCAAATGTTGAAACTTTCTTTATGACATATTTTACTTTTTCTTCCCAATTTTCGCCGCCGACATCATAATTCGATTCAGGAAACATTGCCGATTGCTTCCATATGTCGTAGGCTACAAACCTTTCTATTCCTAACTCATCTATGCAACTTACAACCCGTAAATTTTCAGCATACACCTTTCCAAAACCACAACAAAGAAAGAATAATAAAATGTGGGATTTCATACTAAAAGCTCCGCCTTAAACCATTTCTAAAAACAACTTCCACTCATTATCTAGATAGTCATCAACATTTTTAAACAAATTATTTATATTTTCTATCGTTAAATTTGAACCGTCCAAAAGTTCCTTCATCTCCACAAAATTTAGAATATTGTCTAAGGTACCAGTTACACTATTTCTAAAAAGGATTATATGGATGAGAGAGTCAAAACTTACTCTTTCATCCTGAAGAACTGAGGTTATGTAATCCAAATCTAAAGGATCGATTGTATCGATATTTAATGAGCCTTGAACAGGATAGTTTGGTGCCATTATCGCGAGCGGAATCCAAGAAACAAATCTTGAAACTACGTTCTTGGTTGCTTCTGCTTCAGGATTCATTGAAAGCACATGCAAAATAACCAGTTTCAAAGACTTAAGTTTTAGTTTCGCCGTTTTAATGAGGCTTAATTGCCTCGAGTACCTATACTGGAAATACTCTTCTCTAGAAACTACTTCCATTAAATCAGAGGAAATGAAAAAGTTAAAATATCTTACGAAATCGCTGTTTGGAACATCTTCAATATCTTTAAGAACTTTATAAATAGCTTCATGGAGAACTAATGAAGCTTTATTGAATTCATCTAAATTCCTCCAAACGTCTAGAGAAAAGTAAAATTTCTTTTGCCCATTAAAAGGCACGTTTATTTGGAAAGCTGCAGGAATTTTTACGCAAGACTTACTTATGACAATATCGGTGTAATCTTTAATATCAGGGAAAGTCAGGTTTTTAACTAAGTAACTTCCCATGTTTTTTTCTAAATCTTTAATGACGTCTATAATAGCAAGTGCGAAGAGATAATCGACTCTCTTTAAGCGGTTTAAGGCAAAGTGAACCTTCTCTTTCCAGTTCTTTCCTTTTAGACCATATGAGTCTACTTGAAGCATTTTGGACTGTTCCCAAACATCAAAAGTTCGATAATGATCATCACCTAACTCATCAGTACACTTGATGACAAAGCCTCCTCCACCAACATCTGTTGGCAAAGACGCATATGCACTAAAACTAAAGGATAGAATAACAGCAAATATAATTTTTCTTATTTTCATAGGACACCTATTCATTTTAAGTACCTAATTAGATAGACGTGGCAACATCATTAGTCTATCTAAAAGTTAGACACATTCTCTTCTAAGTCCCAAAGATTAGAGTTTTTTAGTTGTTTGTTTTAGGAATTAAAGCAATATTGAGCTGAAAAACGTTGTCTAAGGATTCACTGGTTCCCATAAGATTACTTAAGTCTTTTTTGAACTTATCAACAAGTTCTTTTGCCATGGGTAACTTTTCTAAGTCTGCGGGGAAAGTTATGGAGGTTATATACCTACTTTTATATTTTTCATTGTCACCCGAATAGAGCTCGCCTATTGCATCAGTTAGGTTTGCTTGATGGAAAGTTCTTATGGTTTTTAAGCTCATAGGAGGAGTCGGAATTTGTACGTGCTCAGAGTCATCAACAAGCTCCCACAATGAATCTGTTTTTTTAACAACAAATCCCAGTTTTTCAAGTTTGCAGAGCATGTCATAAGTCGTTGCCATATCTAAGCCTATCTTTTCACTAATAGACTCAAGGGTTTTCTCAAAAGTATTTAAGTGCATAAGCTCTTTTAAAACCACAAGCTTATTGTCATCTAAAAGAGTTTTGACTTCCTCACTTTCATCAATCTTTTTAGGTTCTTTCTCCTCTATTATAGAGGGCTTAAATTTTTCTTTTTGAATATTCCCGACACAATCAAGAATAATATTTTTCTCGCTCCCAGTTAAATCTAATAACTCAAAGAGCCTTTTAACAGTCGATTCAGAAAGGTTTCTATGGCCATTTTTGAAAAGGTTTAATGTGCTGTGACTAAACCCTGCTTCTCTTGATAGCCTTCTCGTCGATGAAGTTCCAAATTTTCTTTTGCACGAATCTTCAATGATCTTCCAAGCAATGTCTTGCAAAGGCATACCATTTTCCTTTTTTTGAAAAAGGGATCTACTTAAAAAGTACTCACTCATTGAGAGTTATCACCAATAAAGACGATCATCAATATCACAAATCTATTTTTTATTTTGGTTACAAAAAAGAAACCATCTGATCAAAAAGATGAAATTTTTTGATTTTTTCTTATTTTTTATCAAAGATTTTTAGGAGTCTTTTTTGTTTCCTAGGTTAAGAGACTTAATAAATTGGTTTTAAATGAGTTGTAATTGGCCACTCTACTTTAAATGTTGGATTTTAAAAATGACAAAGCAAGAAATAGAAGCATTGGCCGTCAGGTACCTTGAAGAAGATAATCGGCATGCATCCAATTTAAGGCATTATGTCTTAAGATTTTTTTTGATTGAAAAAGAAGAGTTTAACCCTACAAACTGGGATTCTCACCATATTGATTTTGTAAGGTGGTTAGATACCGTTACTCAAATTAAAAATAAAGAAAGGACCCTTTCTCTAGGGACAAAAAGAAACTGCCTCGCTGCCTTGAACTCTTTTTATAAGTGGTTAAACCAAAATCAAATTATTTCCGAATCTTCCAGAATTTAAAATTTTGAACCCTTTTCCAAAAACTAATGCAGGTGCTTTTTCTTAAAAACTTCCAAAATTTGGTCTAAGTCTTTTGAAGCATATGCTGCCTTTAAAGCAAGGTATTTATAATCCATTTGATTTAAGCATTTTCCTAAAAGAGAGAGCTCTTTTTGAATTTTAACAATATGGGATTTTACCTGATTTTCAGAAACCTTTTTAATTGTATTTCTAATCTCTTCAATATCTAAATTTTCACTTTCATACATTAGAGAATTAAGTTCACTAACCCCATTTAAATCGATGAAATGCTCCTCTTTTGATATTTCAGATTGACTATAAGTGTGACTATTTTTTGGGAGCTGGTTTTTGTAACTTGCAATACCCTCCCCTGCTTTAAGAGACTTCTTTATAAGGTCTTCAACATCTAAAACTGACTCGGAGCTCATAGGAATATTGTTCCCTGCTTCGATCATTCCACCTTCCATTCCAAAATTCCCTTACTAAACGATAATGGCCAGTTGGCTTGTTGTCCTCTGTCCATACCATAGATTGATCTTACCAGTCATATGTTAATTTAGCTTTAAAGTGCATTTTAAAGGGTAATGGTCTGACGGAAAAAGACCTTCTTTTTGGATTTTATCTAAGTAAATCTCCTCTGCTTCAAAGCGTTTATCGACCATAATCCAGTCAATTCTCGAACCAGCATCTCTTTCTTTACCAAATTTATGATGAGATGCTTCCTCCTCTAGCCCCAGAGATTTCCAAGGGTCATACAAGCAAGGAAAAAACGTTAGGAGGACCTTTCTTACTTCACTTTCCGGGTGGCTATTAAAATCACCCATAATGATAAGATGCTCTTCCTCATCCCTGATTTTAAAAACCTCTTTGCAGAGAACTTCAACTTGCAAATTTCTTGTCTTTTCTAGAACGTGGTCTAAATGACAATTAACAATGAAAAGAGGGACTCCCTCATTTCCACTACTTTGGGGCCATAGCACAGAAGCCCATG
>DKQD01000038.1:45810-48177 GCA_002474345.1 Bacteriovoracaceae bacterium UBA7317 | reverse complement strand
TAAGTTAAGTTAAGTTAAGTGAATAACAAACTTAACTATTTTTCTTTTTTTTATTTTTTTTTAAGAGAGTGTTAAAAACTCTCTGGTCTGTTAGGTTTTTGTAAACTCTTCTCATCCTCCTTGACGTTATTCAAGCTTTCTCCAATCCTATGAACATAAAAATTTCTAGGAGAGGTTCCATGGAATTCCTACAATTAAGAAGTCTACAAGATTTAAAAAAGTTTCAATCAGTTGCAAGAAAAATTCATAAAACAGAATTTCCAATAGACTATTTAAAGCGCTCAAAAGTTATCGTGTATGTTGATGAGAATCGAAAATTTAGAGGAGGCTATGCTCTTGCTCATAAAGCACCCTTTAGGTCAATGGAATACCTTGCCCCTCAAATTATCAATGCTGAGTCCTATTTTAAAAAATTTGACCTCAACGATATTTTTGAAATTAATTGTTTATGGCTGGACCCAAGAATGTCTGGTCAGGGAAACTCTTTTCAATTCTGGCTAAGACTCTATAGAGATATGATTAGTTTAAGAAAGAAGGCCTTTATTTACACTTACGAACTCAATCGTCCTCACTTAGGGCGTATATACTCAGTAGCAAAGCCTAAAGTCATTTACAAAGGTAAAACACCAAAGCTTTCTGGAAACACTAATGAAGATTGGAATGTGATAGAAATGGCGACAATGAACAATATTTATCTTGCCCCAATAAGAAGCCCCAGCTTTCTTCTTAAAAGATTGCTTCTTAGTAAATGGATCAGAAAAATAAACAGAACATCCCTAAACCTCTTAAAAAGTTAAAAAAAAGCTTTTAGTACTAAAAGATTAAGCAAGGTCAAGCCAGGCCAAGTAAGGCCTGGTTAAGTAAAATAAGGTCAAAAAATGGAACTTTCTGAAATCAGTCACTCTAAAAAGCTTATCTCTATTATGGAGATCAAAAAAAAATATGACAGAATTAAAATAGCCACCTACGAAGATGGTGTTGAACTTGTGGAAGTTTTTAAAAATGTTCCTATGAAAACGCCATTTTTTGATATTTTCTACGACCGGTCCCCAAACTACTTTGACCTTTTGAAACTTCAAAGAGGGAAACCCTTTGTTTTTATTTTAAAATCAAAAAGTGGAAAAACTCAGGGAGTTGCAACCTTTATCATAAAAGAACATTTCATTGAATCTCAATTGCAAAAAGTCCTCTATGTTTGTGACATGAGGACAACACCTGATATTGAAAAAGAAACGAAAAGACAGTGGAAAGCAAGCTATACAGAATTCATGAGTAAGATGGAGTTTATTAAGGAGTTCGAAGGGATACGCTACTGTTATGGAGCTATCATCCTCAATAACAAAAGGGCCCTTAAGGCCTTCACTGAAAAAAATAACCAATTTATTTTTAAAGAACTGGCGGCTTATCAGGCCCTCAATATTTTTGGTAAAAAGCCTAAACTTTTTCAAACAGACTCAATAGATGAGGGCCACTTTACAATACAAAAAGCACTGCCTTCTGATTTAGATAGCTTGTGGTCTTTTTTGGAAAAGCAAAATAGAAAAAAACTTTTCGGAGACTTTATTTCAAAAGAAGAGTCTGTTGGTGATGATGATTTCAGCTTTAGGTTAAAAAATTGGCCTGGTCTAAGCCTTTCTAATTTTCTAATCATTAAAAATAGAAAAGGAGAAATCAAAGGCTGTGTTTGTCCATGGACACCTAAGACATGCAAAAAGTTTATTTTATCTAATTTATCATTAAAATTAAAAATGGTGGTCTCATTAATGCCACTTTTTGGTAAGTTGCCCATCAAGGACCATTCCAGTCTAGAAACACTCTACTTAACTCACCTTGAAATTGATTTTGATCTTTTGGAAAATGAAAAAAGTCAAATTACGCGCATCCTCTTTCATGAAATAGAAAAGTTAAAACTGAGGAATTCTTACCACATACTCACACTTCCATCTCTTCCCCATTACGAAACCTTGGATATTTTAAAAGATATGGGCTACCTCATGGAAGTTTCAGATGGCAAGGTTTTTCAAATTATCCACGAAATCCACGAACATGATAAAGAACACAAAATTCCTTTAACTGACCATCACCTAGGTCTGGAATTAGCATTGATTTAGGAGTCTCCTCCATGGTTTTAAAATATTTAGAATCCAATAAGGCCCTTTCCAGGGCATTGACCCTCATTTTACTTTTTGGCGGTCTCTTTTCTCTCAATTACCTGAGCCGAACCAACTACCCCGTCGTCAAGTGGGACATTCTTCGAGTCAAAACACCTTCCCCCAACACAAGCGCAAAAAATGTCGAAATAAAAGTCACCAATAAAATTGAAAAGAGGCTGCTAGAAATTTCGGGCATCGAGAAAATTGTCTCTCA
>DKQD01000038.1:28328-45414 GCA_002474345.1 Bacteriovoracaceae bacterium UBA7317 | reverse complement strand
ATCAGGAAGCCGTGAAAAGGGAAATAAGAAGTAAACTGGATTCTATTTATGACCTCCCCTCCGAATTACCTTCAGCTCCCATTGTGGAAGAAATTAAAACATCAGACGCCACAATCTTAGAAGTTGCGCTCACCGGGCCTGACATTCAAATAAGAAATGAAATGGCAAAAAAGCTTAAAGATAAACTTCTTAACCTTGAAGGCATTCTCGGAGTCAAGTCGTCTTCTATTTTAGAAAAAGAAGTGATGATTGAAATAGACTTAAGAAGGTTAAATCAAAAAAAACTTTCCCTTCAGGAAGTCGTGAGGGCACTAAAAACCCACCACCTTCCAAGTTCCGGCTTTCAACTTAAGACAAATACGGGTATTAAAAAAATTATTACAAATTCGAGGTTTGAGGATATCAAGGATATAGAAAGGCTCATCTTAAGGAGTAATGCCAGCGGAAAAAAGATCAGATTAAGAGAGGTCGCTTCGATCTCAGAAAAGTTCAAGCGCCCAAAGTTTCTTACAAGAACTGATGGTGTTGACTCCCATAATTTGAGTATTAGCGTCTCTGCGACAAGTGATAATATTAGACTGTCTAAAAAAATCAGGGCCGAAATTGATCAGTTTAAAAGAAACCTTTCTAAAGATATTAAAATTGAGGTCATCAAAGACCTTTCCCTCTACACCAGTGACCTTCTCTCTATTTTAACAACAAACACCATATTAGGCTTCCTTTTTGTCTTTCTTGTGCTTCTTTTTTTCTTACCCCCCTACGTTGCTTTTTGGACGGGTATGGGGATCCCTCTCTCCTTTCTGGGGTCCTTTATACTCTTTAAATTTTTTTCAATTCCTATAAATACCGTAACTCTGGTATCCCTTGTCTTGGTTCTAGGACTTTTAGTTGATGATGCCATTGTCATCGCAGAAAATATCGCTGCAAAAAAGGAAGCTGGGCTAAAAGGTATTGAGGCCGCCTCAGAAGGTGTCAAAGAAATTTTTTGGCCTGTCACCGTCACTATTATTACGACAATACTCGCTTTCCTTCCCCTTTATTTCTTGGAAGGTCTCAATGGACAGTTTATAAGGCATATTCCTGTAGTCGTGAGTATTGCCCTTATCATTTCTCTTTTTGAGGCAACAGTCCTTTTGCCTTTCCATCTAGTTCATGGAAAAGGAAAAACCCCAAAAAATATCATCTATGATAAGGCCTTGGCCCTCTACAAATGGACAATTGAGAACTCATTAAAAAACAGGGTCCTTACTCTTTTGTTTTTTGTTGTCTGTCTTGTAGGAACGGGATCTTTTTTTAAGAAAAATGGGTCGTTTGTTCTTTTCCCGAGAGATGATGTGGACTTCTTTCACGTCGTAGCGGAACTTCCGCCGGGAACAACTCTTGAATCGACGATAGAAAAGATGAAGGAAGTTGAAAAAGAAGTACAAAAAATACCAAAAAGTGAAATGCTCCACTTCACAACTCAGGCAGGCCACCACCAAACCAATGTCTTCCGCCCTCTTTTTGCCACAAAAGAAAATTGGGGAATGATAAGCGTTATCTTAAAACCTTCCGAAAAAAGGAATATAACGAGTGAAGAGATTGTTGAAAAACTTCATAAGAGGCTTAAGAAAATTAGAGGTTTTGATAAACTTGATATTGAATTTCACAATGATGGCCCTCCAGTTGGAAAGGCCTTTGAAATTTCACTCATTGGGCGTAATGAAGCATCTCGGATGGCAATGACTCAGGAAATTGTTCATTTTTTAAAAGCCAAGGAGGGTGTTTTTAATATCTCAACAACGGAAAGCGCTGGGAAAAAGCAACTTTCCCTCTCTCCTGGAGCAAGCCGACTTGCCTCCATGCAAGTAGAGGCCAAAACATTAGAAGAAACGATTGCTCTTGCTTTCAAGGAAAAAGAAATTGGATATTTCATAAAAGATGGTGAAGAAAGGTTTATAAAGTTAAAGCTCGGCATAAATACGAAAGAGGAAAAGAAACTTATCAGAGAAATCCCTATTCCCAATAAAAGAGGAGTCCTCATCCCCCTTAAAAAGCTGGCCGTTATGAAGGAAAGCTCTTCATCTGAAACCATTCAGCACACCAGAGGCATACGCTCAACAAGTATTGAAGCTGATATCAACCAAGCAGTTATGACTTCACTGGAATTAAATGAATCTTTTCAAGAATTAATACCAGGTTTTCTTAAAAAATACCCGGACATTGAAATGAGTTTTGAAGGTGAAAATAAATCCACCAAAGAGACCCTGGAAAACTTGGGCTCAATTTTTGGTATTGTTTTACTTCTTATTTTCTTTTCTCTCATCTGGAGCCTTAAATCGATGGTTCTTCCCCTTATTATTTTAGGGATCCTCCCTTTTGGTGCCATTGGAATTCTTTGGGCCTTTTATTTCCACAACCTTCCCGTAAGTTTTTTAGGTCTCATTGGTGGCATTGGCCTTCTTGGCATCATGGTCAACGACGGTCTTATTCTTTTATCCCTCCTTAATGACCTGCCGGACAAAAGGTTGCCCCATCTCGTGAAAGCTTCTATAAGCCGTTTCCGCCCCATAATTTTAACAACACTCACGACTGTTTTAGGGATGATACCTACAATCTATGGATTTGGAGGAACTGAAACTTTTATTGTTCCTATTGTCCTGTCAGTGGCCGGCGGAATTATCTTTGCTACACTTATTACCCTTTATATGGTCCCTTGCCTTTTTTCTCTTTATATTGACTTTCCTCTAAAAAAGAGTCAGAGCTTTAAATTATCAGTTATTCAAAAAGAGGAAGCTTACCCATGATGATATTAAGGCCAAAAAGATTTTATTTACTTATTGCAGCAACCCTGACGGTTCTCTTTTCTCAAAACACATTTTCAAAAAACTCTTCCTGGGAAAAAGTCGCTTTTCAAAGGGGGATTAAAGTTTGGAAAAAAGGCGAAAAGAATTCAAGTATCCTTTCTTTCAAAGGTGAAGTTGTCATTCATTCATCAATCCATGAAGTCTTTTCTGTCCTCTTTGATCCTTATCATAAGAAAGAATTCATTCAAAATTGTACTGAGTTTGATGTCTTGGAGTTTAAAGGGCTACCGAACTCCAGCACTTCATACGTAAGAATTAGCAATAACATTCCCCTTATTGATGACAGAGATGTGGTTTTAAAAAGTAGGGTCGTATTCTTCCCAAAACAGAAAACAATTAAAGTTCATTTCAAAAAAGCCTCTAATGATACGGCTTTAAAGCCTAAGAGAAAAGGAATTGTGAGGATCCCAAAGCTTGAGGGTTTTTGGGACTTAAAGGCCATAGAAGTTAAAGGAAAACATAAAACTAAAATCACTTACCAGGTGACTTCCAATCCCGGAGGAGTTATTCCCATATGGCTTGTAAACCTTGCCAACAAAGAACTTCCCTATAGAACGCTTAATAAATTGAGAAGGCTCGTGGGACAAAAGATTAAATTTGCCAAAACAAGAAAAGTCGTCAAATACCTCTTTGATTTCTCTCCGTTTTTTAATACAAGACTTCCTTCACTCGAGAGGAATGATCAGGAAAAAAGTGAAGTTAAGGCTTCACTTATCGCTGAATTTAAAAAATCTTGCCGTCAAGGCATAAAAGAAGCCTGTCAAATGGTTAAACCTTTCACTCTTCTTTAAATTTTGCATAGATTTCACCTCTGGATAATAATTATTTTGATACCTCAAAAATCTATAGAAGTGAAAACCACAGAGGAGTGAATCTTGAAAACAACCAATTTATTAAAATTAAGCTTTTTAAGCCTTTTTCTAGGTTCATGTGGATTTTTAATGGTGGCAACAACAGATATTAAAAACCCAAAAGTTAAATATGTAGGCCACAAAATAGAGAAAGTCACTTCTGATGAAGTTCAGGTTAATGTTGATTTGGCCGCTCATAACCCAAATGATATTGGCCTTAAAAATGTATTTGTCAGCTATGAATTATTTGCTGAAGGGAACAGGCTTTTTAAAGGAAATGATATCCCTCTTAAACTTGATCCCAAAAAAGAGACCGTGATTAAGATTCCTGTTAAAGTCAATTACAAAGGGGTTTTTGGAACTATAAAACCTGTTGTTGAAAGGCTTATGAAGGAAAACAAGAGCCTTCCAGTTGAGGTTAGGGCCCATGTTTACGGAAAGCCTACGGTTTACAATAATATGGCAGAAGGAGATCTTTTTTCTTTTAGTCACAAAGAAAAGAAAATTATCCAGATACCTCTTCCAAAGGTAAAAGCGAAGGCCCAGAAAAAAGTTGATCAATTGAAAAACAAGGCGGAGGATGCTTTAAAAAAGCTTTTTTAATAGAAACTCCCAGTCTATTTTAACTTGCGTTAGGTTTTTGGATTCAAATTAAGCTTTCCTTTCTTACAGGAAAATATGACAGGCTTACTAAGCTCGATGTTTGCCCAAAACTTATGAATTACATCACTGCCCTCTTTCCACCAAAAAACTTCAGCACGGTGATCATAGTTTACAATCAAACCGTGAAAGTTAATTTCACAAATAGACGATTTTAATAAATTTTCTAACTTCATCTGAGACCTCCAAACTCAAATAAACAAGCTAAAAAGCTTATTACCAAAAGATACATAATTTTCTAATTTTAGATGTAATCACGATTTAAATCAGCTTAAGATTATTACTCAAGAACTTTGAGAATATAGACAAAACTTAGAAAATAAGGTGTTCTAAACCTTTGTTAAACTAGATTATGTTGAATTAAATAAGTTTAATTTAAGGTAAAGGGGCTTTTAAACTCCTGCTCTAGAAGAGAAATAAGCTTTTTATCCCTATTCGTACAAAAATTTATGGAAGTGCCCGCTTGTCCTTCACGGCAAAGCCTCCCTACCCTATGTTTATAATCCCTTGGATCCTTAGGAAGATGGTAGTTCACTATGAGGTCTAAACCTCCAATATGAAGACCTCTCGAGGCGAGGTCAGTTGCGACTAAAACCTTAAATTTATTTCTCTTAAATTGACCTAAAACCTTCATCCGCTCAACTTGATCTTTATCCCCATGAAGTGAATCTGCTTGAATGAAAGCTTTTTTGAGGTCTTTTAAAACTTCTTCGGCTTCATTTCTTGTTTTAACAAAAACAATGGCCTTTTTAACAGAGCGCCTTCTCAAAACCTTTTTTAGGAGACCCTTTCTTGATGAGTCGTTAACAAAGTAAACGTCGTGGTGAGGCACTAAAGAGCCTTGTCCTTTTTGGCCTTGATTTTCACCTTCGCTTTCGCCCTCAATAGGCTCCACATCTTTAATATTTATTTGTAAAGGATTTTTAAGGTATTTTGCTACCAATTGCTCAAGCTCTTTAAGGTGGGTAGCAGAGAAAAAAGCGGCTTGTTTTTTTGTTGGCAATTTATCCCAGAGGGTTTCAATTTCTTTTTGAAAACCAAGATTAAGCATTTTATCAAACTCATCAACGACAATGAACTCACATTGATCAAAGAGAACATGCCCCTCTTTTTCTATATTAATTAATCTTCCGGGAGTGGAAACAATAATATCAAGGCCTTTCCCCATAAGTTTAATTTGGCCGGCCATCCCGACACCACCAAAGAAACAGCCCATTTTAAAGGCAAGCCCCTTTCCATACTTTTTTAAACTTTCAAAGACTTGAAGGGCCAATTCTCTTGTGGGGACAAGTACAAGACCTCTCATTCTGGCAGGTTTGGCCTTTACTTTATTTTTCTTTAGGTAATCAAGAAGAGGAAGAGAATAGGCTGCTGTTTTACCAGAACCTGTCTTAGAAACAGCTACAAGATCGTATCCCTTTTGAAGGAGGGGAACCGCTTGAACCTGAATAGCTTTAGGAGTTTTGTAACCACACTTTTTTAGGGCATCACTTATCGTGTAGTGAAATTCAAAAGAGTCAAAGGAATCAAAGGATTCTTTCTTTTCTAATACCAAATTGGATGATTCTCTTGATTTGTGGTCGATCTCTTTTCCCCATTAACGTTTTATAAAAACAAAAAGTGAATAAAGAGTTCATCCCCTCTATAACATGCCTTGTCAAGTCATTTTATTGCTTCCGAAGCTCATTCATGGCCCTTTTTTCACGCATTATTTTTACCAAATATTGTCCTTTTTACGGACATTTAAAAACTCAATAAATCTTCTTACCTTCCTTAGGCCAACTGGAATAATTACCGACAGAATTACTATGAAATTGTTCATTTTTTTAACCTTTTTCTTCCTCCTTTCGTCTTGTGGGTCAAAATACTCCAAAAAAGCACGCCCATCTATGGAAAAAGGTGAAGTAGACCTCAAAGAATGGGACTTTAAAAAAGATGGACCTTTAGAACTTGACGGATCATGGGCCTTATACTGGAAACGCTTTATTCCTTTGAAAGACGTGTTGAATAATAAACTTCCCGATCAAAAACCATTTTATCTAAAGGGCAGTTCTCTTTGGGACAAGAGCTTAAAACTCCCTGGGGCCAGCTATGGAACCCTTATTATGAAAGTAAAAAACCTTAAGCAAACGGAGAAATTAAGGATTTATTTTCACGTCTTGGCAACGAGTAGCGAAACATTCATCACTGATGGGAAAAAAACGATTCATCTAAAGTCCGGTATTATTGCTAAGAATAAGGAAGATAACACACCTCAAGGACTCCGCTTTGATCGGAACATATCCTTGATGGGAAAAGACCTTACCATTGTGATTCATCTTGCCAACTTCCATTATAGAGCTGGTGGCTTTTTCTGGGCGCCGAAAATTTACCACAAAGAGGGCCATTTTTCGCTCTTATGGCAAGAGACGACCGTTGTCTTTTTTGTCATGGGTGCTTTTTTTATCGTGGCCGTTTACCACCTTGCGATTTTTACTCAAAGAAGAAAGGACTACTCATCTCTCTTCCTTGGACTTTTTTGTCTTGTCGCACTTTCTCGCTTTTTTTCTTTTGGACACTATTCTTTTATTTTTTCCCCTACACCAAATCTTTTCTTTTTTATATTAGAAAAAAAGTTTGAATATTTAAGTATGATCTATTTCTTTCCCTGTTTATTTGAATACCTCTTTTTGATTTTAAAAATTAAAGATAAGACTTCTCTTGTTATAAAAAAGGTTTTTTTATACATTTCTGTAGCACTTTCTCTAATCCCTTTACTCCTTTCACCATTATATTTTACAAACTTCTATGTCCTCATAAGTTTTCAAATGGTTGTTTTTGGCTATCTTCTTCTCCTCATGTTTTTTGTTATCAGGGGAGTCATCAAAAAAACACCGAGTGCTTTAACATTTTTATATTCCATCCTTCTTGGTACCTTTGGGATTATTTACGATATTCTTGTTGGGTTAACTATTTTAAATCCTCCTGAGATTGCTCCTTTCACCGGTCTTATTTTTATTTTTATTCAAAGCCATATTGTCGCTTCAAACTTTGGTGAAGACTTTCAAAAAGTTGAAAAATTGACCAATCAACTGAACGAAGAGGTTGACCGTAAAACAGGTCAAATAAAGGATCAAAATAAAAGCTTCCTTCTCCTCCTATCCAATTTGAACCAAGGTTTCCTCATTTTTAATAGTGAGGGAAAAATTGAAGGAGATGCAACAGAACTCACAAAGTTTATTTTCGAAGATGATATTAGGGATCAAAAATTTGAGGATATCCTAAAACTTAGAGAGGAATCGAAAGAAAGTTTAAAAAAGTGGCTGACTCATGCTTTTAAAGGCATTGTCCCCTTTAGGGACCTGACGTCGCTTGCGCCAAAGGAGTACAAAAGAAAAAATGGAGATCTTATAGAGTTAACATATAAGCCGATTTATAAGGAAGAAAGTCATAAGTTGGATAAAATTATTTGTGTTGCGACTGATATTACCCAAAGAAAGGACCTAGAAGAAAAAGCGCTTGCTGAAAAGGAAAAAGGCCAAATGGTATTTTCTCTTATTGAAAGACCCATTGAATTTATCGATGTTATTGATGACACAAGGGATGTGTTCGAAGAGACGTTGCAAAACCTTGAGCTTAAAAAGCCGGATCAGGTTTTTAGAAATATACATACGCTTAAGGCGCGCCTTGCCTCCTTCAAAATTAGAGAGGTCGTAAAAAAAATACACTCGCTTGAAGAAGTTCTTCAAAATGTAAAAAACTCGCAAGTATGGAATCATGATGAGATTCAAGTGACAAGAGCTGGACTTTTAAATGCCTATGACGATTTGAAAGTATTTCTTAAAGAAAATAGAAAACTCATTGAAGTGGCCAACAAGTCAATAGGAGATGGCGATGACTACGAGGACATCATTTTTATGAAAAGCTTCTTTAAAGATTTGGTTGAAACGTACGCTAATAAATTTATATTTAAGGAAGTTCACTCTTATTTCAAAAAGTTTGTTGAACCAACTAAAGAACTTGCAAGAAATCTGGATAAACAAATAGAGTTTAAAATCAACCCCACAGATCTGGTAATAGCAGGAGATAAGTACAAAAAGATTTTTTCAAGCTTTCTCCATATCTTTAGAAATATCATAGATCATGGAGTCGAAAGTATTGCAGAAAGGACGGAGCTTAAAAAACCCGAGCGTGCCTCCATTGAGGTTTCCTTTCAAACGACAGATATTGGCTTTTTTTATGTTTATATAAAAGATGATGGGAGGGGAATCGACCCTAAACAAATAAGAGCTTTAGCGAAAAACCACCCGAAATTGAGAGACTCAAACCTTAAAGAACTTAGTGATCAGGATATTATTCAACTAATTTTCTTTCCCGGCATTTCATCCAAGTCTGAAACAAGCGATATCTCTGGAAGAGGTGTTGGAATGGATGCTGTTAAGGAAGAAGTTGAAAAAGTGGGTGGGACTGTGAAGGTAAAATCACAAGTTGATAAAGGAACGATGTTTATAGCTAAGCTTCCTATTTTAATCCCCTTTGTTAATGAGTAAAATTCATAAAAAGATTAATAAAATAAAAATTTATGGGATAATGGCTAGCGTTATTTATTTTAATTAAAATTAGAGACTATAGATTAAAGCTAAATAAAAACTAAATACAAAAAGGGGTGCTTTCAAATGTTTCAAATACTAAAAATTTCATTTTTTCTCCCTTTAATTATTTTTTCTTTAACAATTAAGGCCCAAACCTCATCTGGTAAAAACAAGTGGAAATCTATTGCACAAAAGCACATGAGTGTCGAAGATTCGGCCTTTTGCTCCAAAAAAAATTATAATTTAAGAGCACCAAACCTAAGTCCTCTTATGAAAAAACTGTTAAAGGATATAGATCCTTACCTTAAGCACGGTACGGTTGACCGATTTCGATCCTTTTCAGGAAGCAATTATGCATCCAGAAGGGTTTACCGGACAGGTGATGAAATTTTTGGTCTTGCTAAAGACCTTATTGAGAATGCCGAGCATGAAGTCCTCCTTCAAACCTACCTCTACGAAAAAAACTCTTTAGGAGTCATTAAACTTAGAGAAGGAGTAGAGGCCTTAGAAAAAAGGCTTAAAGCTGAAGAAAAGAGGGGTAAAAAGATTGTCCCCGTCAATGTTAAAATTTTAGTCGATAACCAATCAGGCCTTGTAGGTACCGTCCTTGATAAATCGGGAATGCTTTTTAAAGGTCTCTTTAAAAAGAACCCTATCGGTCATGACGTTTATGGACTAGGCTTTAAAAAGCCTATTGATAAAAAATATGTGAGGCTTGAAGTTCAGCTTTTTAACCACACCATGCTTGGATCAAACCACTCTAAATCGATCATTATTGATAGAAGTAAAGGGATTGTTATGGGCTCAAATCTTATGAGGTACCATGATAAATTTAAAAAGTGGGGGAATATTTCTCCAGAGACAGATCATGGCTTTTTAGTTATGGGCAATGTTGGGCAAGGACTGGCAGAAGACTTTTATTTTGCTTGGCAAAAAGGAAAAAAGTACTTCACTAATGACCCCGACAAAATGGTTCCTCGCTCTGGATATAATGACTTGAGCCGCACAAAGCGGTTTAAGTTGCCAAATGTTGTTAAAAAGTGGGTGACAAATAGAATTCTTGAAAAAAGTGTCCCCATTGCTCTTATTACAAAAAAAGATGTGAATGTTCCCTGGACCAGAAATTCAAAAAACCCCCAAGACCAGGCCTTTCTTTCGCTTTTTAAGAATGCCAAAAGCAATGTCAATATTGTTTCTCCAAATCTAAATGCTCCGGTTTTGATGGAGGCCATGGTTAAGGCCCTTAAACGAGGTGTTGATATCAACATACTTCTTAGTAAAAACTATCAAGACTTTATCTCCAAAATGCCCATGGCCGGTGGAACAAACCTTAAAAATGTTAAAAAAATCAAAAAACAAATCAGAAAATACGCCAAGAAGCACCCCAATAAAAAAGTGGGCGTTTTTAATATCCGTTGGTTTGTCGACAGAAAGGGTAGAGTCAGCCGCGAATCTGGAAAAGACAAGGAAAAGCTTGGTAAATGGACCTCGCACACAAAGTATATGTCTGTTGATAACCAAATCACAGTTGTCGGTTCGGCCAATATGGACTCCCAAAGCTGGTACTATTCCAGAGAGTTAAATATTGCAATTGATCATCACGAAATCTCAAGAAAGTGGTGTAACCTCGTTTTTAGAACCGACTTTTTGAGGGCACTCAAATTCGACCCTAACGAGAAAGAATAAATATTCATTTTGCCCTTCTAAAGATCTTCTTAAAAAGGTATTTTAAGAGGAACTTTAGGGGGGATCCATGAAAGAAAAACATGCCGAAAAGGCAACAAGGCTCTTTAAGGCCCTTGGTCTTCTTCACTACTTGAAAACGCCTAGAGTAAAGGATATTAAATCCTATCACCATGTTTTTCCCTTTCCTTTAGAGCTAGAAGGCTTCCCCATAAGTTTTCTAGACAGTTTTAATGAGAGCTCTTCCCTAAATGACCTCTCTTTTCCTGAAAGGGTAACCCTCCCTATTGCTGAAAAAAGCACTACGGAACTGAAAACATTATTTGATTTACCACTCAAACGTCTGTCGCAAAACTTTGATCTTTATTTAGGACTTTTTCTTTTCAAAGGACACTATAAAAGAGCACCTATCCACCACCCCCTCCTCTCCGTAAAAGTCCGGCCCAACCTCTCTTTTGTTAAAGAGGACTCAGTTGTTCTTTCGTTAGAGAACCAGAGCTTTTCTTTTGAACAGGAGCTTCTTTCTCCCCTTGAATGGCCTTCTAAAGCAAGCTTAGACAATATTGTTCAATCTTTTTTGGGAACTTATGAAGAGTCAAAAGACATCATCTTGTCATCCTTTTCAGAGTTCGCAACTGATCTTGATACCCAAAATTTAAGTTTCTCTCCTCTCCTTTTTACAAGGAAAAAGAGTCATCATAAGTTTACAAAGTTCATCTCAGGTATTTGCCATGAAGTTCAAAAAACAACAAGTATTCCAAGAGAGTTCCTTAAGTTCTTAAAGAATAAGGATATTTGCAGTAACCCACTTGAGGAATCTGAAAATCCTAATACTTTGGAGGACTACCTCCTCCCTCTATTTCCTCTCCCATCAAATGAGGAGCAACAAGAAGCTCTGAAACTTCTTCACGACCAAGACGCGCTCATTATAACTGGTCTGCCAGGAACGGGAAAAACTCAAACCGCAGTTAACCTGGCCTGCCATTTTCTATCTCATGGAGAAAAGGTCCTCGTTACAAGCGAAAGTAAAACTGGCCTATCTTCGTTCTTAGATAAAATGCCAAAAGAGCTGGACCCCCTCCTCTTTCAAGATATTTCTCCAATAGATTCAGATAAAAGTCATCCCTATGAGGACCTGGAAAGCTCTCTGTTTTCGATTCTTAAAAAAAACCAAAACACATCAATTGATTCATTAGAAGAACGGATTCAGTCTCTAACAGTCTCTCTGAAGAAATGCAGAGAACAAATAAAAAAAACATGGTCTAACCTGGTCTACTCACGAGAAAGTGAAAACACCATCCACCACAACAAATTTGGCGTATACAAGGGAACACTCTCACAAATTGCAAGACAGCTTTTGGAAGAAAGACCTAAATTTGAATGGTTTGAAGATGAGCCAGGTCCTCTGACTCCACTTCCATTTGTTGACCAGGAGAACCTCCTCAAGATCTGGGACTTTTATATTCATTACTCCCTAGAGGATGAAAAGAAATTGGAAAGAGAAGTCCCTAAACTTCCCTTTTTAAGTGCAAGTGAGTTTTCAGATTATATAGAAAAAGAAAAGAATATTAATGAAAAGTACCAAAAAATACTTCCCCATAAAAAAGGGGACCTCTACTTTCAACTTTTGGAATTCAATTCCGGAACACTTAAGCAGACAACGAGGCAGTTTAAAGAGCTAGAGAAGCTCATTTCTGAAATCCAGGAAGAAAAAGATAGTTGGATGACTCTCGCGCTTGAAGATATTCTAGGACAAAATGAAAGCCAATGGACCAGTATCTTAGAAGTCACCCGAAATTCACTTACTTATCTCAAATCATTTGATATTAAGGAACTTTCTCTTGACCTTAAAGGCCTTAATAATAATTCTATCAGCATTTTACTAGAGGAAGCGGAAAAACTTTTAAATCGCGAAGAAGAGCCTCATCATCAAAAATTTTGGCCTTTTAAAAAGAAAAATCCCATTAAGAGTCACCGTTTATTCAAAAAGATCACAATATCGGGCGAAAAATGCCATACCAAGCATCAAATTCAAAAAGCGGTTCAGGCCCTTAAAATAAAGCAATCAATAGAAGAAACTGTCTCTGTCTGGAAAGGAATCGGTATTGACATCACTCTACCACCACTTCAACTTTTAAATATTCTTGAGTTTTATATCAAGATTTTGGATAAATGCTTCTCTATTAAGAATAAATTCAAAGAGCTTGAAAAAAATATTCCTATTTTTAAAAATGAAAACTGGTCTCGAAGTCAAATCCTCCAAAGGTCCATCCATAATACAGAATTAGTTATTTTTGAAAAAATGCTCGAACTCATCCAGAGTAAGCTGCAGAAGCATTGTGAAGAAATTAAGGACAAAATTAATTCAAACACCCACCCCTTAGTTGAAGACCTCGTTCGATTTCTGGAAGAGAGGGATGCCAAAGCTTATCAATCGCACCTTGAGCTCATCTTTCAACTACAAAAAGAAAAAAAGTATTTTTATAAAATTAAAGAATTGGCCCAAGAGATTAAATTACATTGCCCCCTTCTTTATAACGATATGAAAACAAGAACCTTCTCTTTCGCAAAAAGGGAGAATTTATTCAATTTTAAAAAGGCGTTTACCTGGAAAAAGACCTTTAAATGGATTCAGGAAACCATTGGGAAGTTTGAACCCTATTCATTTATTGACTGGCTTCAAAATCTCAAAAAAAATGAACTCTCCATTATTAGAGAACTCAATCAACTAAAAAGCTGGCATCATTATCTTATAAAATTAGATGGCGAGCAAAAAGAAAACTTCAGTGCACTAGCAAAGAACCTGCTTAAATCAAAGGAATCTTACGGTCCTCATGAGGAGGGCCTAAACAAACTAAAAGCAAGCCTCCCAGGTCACTTTATTTCATTTGAAAAAATACCTGATCACGTTGCTCCAAAACCTCATCAGTTTGATGTGGCCATTATTGACGAATCTGACCTGTCAGGACCATATGCCCTAATGCTTTTTTACTTATCGAAAAAAGTTATTATCGTAGGAAATAGGAAATGGCTTACTAAAAGTCGATCGAGGGCCATTCAAGATTCAGTCAAAGTCGTCCAAGAAGGGATCAAAGATATTAAATATAATCAGCATATTACCTTAGAAGACAGTTTCTATGACCTCTGTGACATTGTTATATCCAATAAAATTAAACTTAAAGGTCATTACCGTTCAAGACCAGAAATACTTAAGTCCTTTCTTCTCTTCACTGAAGATTCTGAACCCTATTTTAATATAAAACAATTTACACCCATCCAAATAGAAAAAAACCTGGAAGCGGTTTATTGCAGAGAAGGTAAGATCATCGATTCAAATGATACTGGTAAAATTTTTAAATTTGGTGATATCAACCACGGAGAGGCTTTAAAAATTATCAAGCAAGTTAAATCCATTTTTGAAAATCCAAAATATAACGGGCTCACGATTGGTATCATTTCTTTGGGTGGGGAGAATCAGAGTCACCAAATTCAAATGCTTCTTTCTAATGAGTTTTCTGAAAAAGAATTAGAAGCAAAAAAAGTCCTCTGCGTGACCCCTTCTTCATTTCAAGGCCTAGAAAGAGATATTATCCTTTTAACCCTCGTTACATCTTCTTTAACAAAAGATATCAATGACTCTCACGATCAAGGTGAAGATAACTATCATAATCTATATATTGCCTTAAGCCGGGCAAAAGAAAAGATCATCCTTTTCCACTCAATAGACAAAAATGACCTTAATCCCTTTTGTCAAAAAACAAAGATTTTAGAGCTCTTCTCATCAAAAGATAGAGAAGAGCAAGATCAAAATCCTTCTTTACCGTTAGATGATCTTAAGAAAATGAATCAAGACAAAAAGAAGATATGGTATACTCCTCCAAGACCATTTGAAAGTTGGTTCGAAGTAACTATTTTTATTATCTTAAAGGAAAGAGGCTATCATGTTGTTCCAAAACTTAGCTTTTTAGAAGGAGTCATAGACCTAACAGTCATTGGTTATAAAAATAATTTAGGTATCAACTGCTTTAGTAAAACCAATAATGAAATAAGCTTACCACCTATTCCGACACAATTTATTCCGCACTTAACTATTTTAAGGGAAAGTACCTACACACTTTTTCCTGAACATCTTATTGAAGACCTCTTCTCTAAACTATCACAATTAGACATCCTTCCTCCTAAAGACTGGCAGGACCATACGGAGAAGCTTAAGCAGTTGGATGTTTTTGAAAAGGAGGATATGGAAATCAGTGGAGGTAAGCCCCTTCAAGAAGAGGAAGCTCCTCTTGTTTCAAATGATGGCGACCACAGTTTAAAAAATAACCTGGAGGAACCTCCTCCTAACAAAAATGAGCACTTTTGGGACCACATAGGACTTCACAACTAAAAAGAAAAACTTAGTTAGAGTCAGGTTTTTTGTTCCTTTTTAGATAAATTGGATTAATTTTCCGGAAAAAAACTTCTTTCACTCTAAAAGAGAATCATTCTTCCTATACAGTTAGGAAAAATGATCCCCTCAAAATTTCAACGAACAAGGAAAAAGCCTCCATAATTTAAAAAAGGGAAAAATATAATCAATTTCGTTCCTACCTTTTTCCAACCTTTTAAGTTGAAAAAAATTAATAAGCTGTTACTTGCCCTCTAACTCGAAACTTTTTAAATAGACTTTGAAAAGGGGTATTTTTTTCCCCAAGAAAATTTATCCTTCAGGGAAAATTATTCGCACCGATTCTCACCTCATACAAATTGAGGGAACACAATTTGGAAAGCATTAAGCTACTTTCTCATCTTGCCAATGAGGAAAAAATTTCCATGGAGGGGAAATCTAAAAACCAAGGAGAACGAAAATGGGTTTAAGAATTGCTACAAACATCGCCTCACTATCTGCACAAAGGTCCCTTGCCCGAAACGCCGTAAAACAGACAAATGTATTAGGTAAACTATCCTCCGGTAGTCGGATAAACAAGGCCTCAGATGATGCTGCAGGACTCGCTATGAGTGAAAAATTGAGGGCAAGAATAACCGGGACAAGGCAAGCGGAAAGAAATGCTAATGATGGTATTTCTATGCTTCAAACTGCAGAAGGTGGATTAAATGAAGTTTCAAGAATTCTCATAAGGTTAAGAGAACTTGCCGTGCAATCTTCTTCAGATACAGTTGGAAACAGTGAAAGGCAATTTGCAAACCTTGAATATCAGAACTTAAAGAAGGAAATTGAAAGAATTTCTCAAGTGACTGAATATAACGGCGCTAAACTTTTAAATGGCGAAGGCCTAGACGGTAAAGGTGGATCTTATGATATCCAAGTCGGTGTTTATAATAGACAGTTTGAAGACCGACTCATCTACAAAGCAGGTATGATTGATTCAACTTTGGCCAAGCTCTTTGGTGGAGAGGAGATGGTTAAACAACAAAAAGAAATGAGAAATAAACTTAATGAAATTGATAATACTGATTATGCCCACGATAAAGATCGCGTCGCAGCTAGAAAAGTTTTACAAAAAGAATATGTAGAAAACCTCATTACAGGCCAAAACCCAGTCAGCGAGCTTTCAGTTGATACAAAAGAGCTTGCTCAGTTAAGTCTTCGATCTCTCGACAATGCGATTCAAACAGTCTCCAGACAAAGAGCGGAACTAGGATCGGTACAAAATAGATTGAGCTCAGTAATTGCAAACTTACAAGTTTCTAACGAAAATTTAAACGCCACAAACTCCCGAATCAGAGACACTGAATATGCTTCAGAGTCAGCTGAAAATATGAAATTAAATATATTAAACCAGGCAAGCTCCGCAGTCCTGGCACAGGCAAATGCCAATGGACAAGGAGCTTTGAGGCTACTTGGTTAATAGTTCCCTCTTGAAAAGGGAAGGTGTCATGCCTTCCCTTTTCAAAATAATAGCACTCTAATATGAAACAGTTAAATTAGAAGACAATAAGACAGTAAAAGCGAAAAAATTGGGGATGAGGCAAAGCCCCATCCCCCGAAAGAAATGCTTCTTTGAGTCACTAAATAGTGGAAGCGTTTCTTTCTTTATCCTCTGGGAGTTCCACAGAATCTGGGATAGGAGGCTTAGAAAACCCTTGCCCGACTCTAAGCAGTACCAAGAGGATAAAAAGTGCTTTAACTAGCTTTTTCATCACAGGCCTCCTTTTAACCCATACAACAAGCAAAAAATATGCCATAAAAATGGGCGCTCTTTGACACTAAATTAGGTCCCACCGAGTAACATTTCAAGCTTAAAAGAAACTGAGGGGACAAATTCCCAGTTTTTTTCAATATTAAACTCACCTTTGACACCAGTTTCGTAGGTGATCCAATCACTATAAATAAGCTCTCTGTAGTAAAATCCACCTTCATAGCTATAGACATGCATTTTAGGATTTTTTCTACTCAGAGCACTAAAGAAGTATCTTAAGCCTCGTCTATCATCTAATTTATGGTAAAGTCTTGGACCATTACTAGCGTTAAGCT
>DKQD01000038.1:17582-27993 GCA_002474345.1 Bacteriovoracaceae bacterium UBA7317 | reverse complement strand
CCCCGTTTCATCAACCCAAGTTAAACTATTCCCTATTCTGAAAAGGAAACGCTTTTTAAAGGGATGGTCAAAATCCAGTGTAGTGGTCTCACTCAGTCCTTGATCCAAAAACCACATTAGGTTTGCCCGGAAATTCATAGACCAATTATCACTTAAAAGAAATTTTCTTCCACCATTTAAACTTGCAAAAGGCTGCAAAGGAATTTTAACCTTAATTCCTCCCTCCGTATATAGGTTCCAATTACTTCCCTGTTTAATTAGGTAACGAACTCCAGCAGTCAAAACACTATCCTCATCACCAACTAAAGTTTCAGAAGTTTTTGATTTACCTCCACTCTCCTTGTCCTGAAAAACATCACTTACTTGCTTTCTTCTTCTTTCAACAACAACTTGCAGCTTTTTTTCCGTTCTTGGCAGGACCAGCCTCAAGTCAATTTCGGGTGAGTGGGTAACCTCTTCTCCTTCAACTTTCACTGCTAACCAAGAGAGCTTCAACTGACTTCCATTAATCGCATCCCCTTTAGATTTATCCCCAAAAAGAGAATCTATATCATTGGAAAACTCAACAACTCTGCCTCCAACTCCTTTTTTAATTTTTTCCAAATAATAAGTTGGTTTTTCTATTGAGATGGGTAACTTAATGGGACCTTCCTTTTCAACTTCTTTAACTTCTTTAACTTCCTTAACTTCCTTAGGCTTAATTTCTTCACCAAGAACAGGAGAAGAGAAAAAGAAAAAGCTAAAATTGAAAAAGGCCAGTGACCAATATTTAACCAGGCTCATGCCTTAATTATCAAAGATGTAATAGGAATTGTCCTCACATTATTTCAAAATTTTATTCAAAAAAAGGTTAAATTAAGTGATCGATTCAGTCTGAAAAACTTCTTTAAACATCATCAAACAATATTAAAACAATCAATAAATAAAAAAAAAAAGGACTCTTATCAAAGGAGAGGTTATAATTTCTTTGATCAACATTTGAAATATATTGAGGTTCAGTTGGAAAAACACCACATCCTAATTGCCGAAGATGAAAATGATATCATGGAATTTCTTATTGACCTCCTGGAAGAAGATTTTGAGATCACCTCAGTCCCAGATGTTCCGGCAGGGTTAGAAAAAATTGAACAGCAAGAATTTGATATTGTTATAACAGACCTCCGTATGCCGGGTGGTTCAGGTCTCGATATCCTTTCACGAGCAAAACAAAAGTCCAAGGATACAGAAGTTATCATCATTACAGGATATGGAACCTTAGAGACAGTAACAGAGGCAATGAAACTTGGCATTAGTTCATACCTCCTCAAACCTTTTTCAACACAAGAGTTTTTTGGACAAGTCATTAGGGCCTCTTCCTCAAGAAAAATCGCCCAAAGGTCTATGCAAATTATTGATGTTATTCCAGAAGAGCACAAAGAGCTACGTGAATACGCTCGCCTTCTCAAACATATGCAGGACTACCTTCTCAATATTTCAACCACTATAGACCATGAAGAAATTATCTTTCTCCTTCTTAAAGAAGTTTGTGAAAAAGCTGAAGTCAATGATTCCTACCTCATTATAAAGAATGAAAGTACCCTGGCCCTTTATACATATGGGCTTGATGCCGATATCCCAGAGGATGAATCCAAAAAAGTTATAGAAAAAGCATCAGAGATTTGGAAAGAGCAGCCACACTTCGAAAAAGAAAGGTTTATTTATCCCACGGTGATTCCTGGTAGGAACCACCTTCTCTCCATTGACTCTTCTTTAATGGAAGTAAAGTTTGATTTTACCATTTCAATTCCCATTATGCTAAGGGGACAGGTCTATGGTGTTGTTTTCTTTTCTTTAGAGTCTTTTCATGAACTCTCTGCCAGTAATTCTCAGTATTTTCATCTTATCTCAAAAATGAGCTCTCAAGCCCTGGATAATGCTTTTTTCCATCTTAAAACGAAAAAAATGGCCCACCAAGATGGACTTACAGGGCTCCACAACCATCAATCGTTTCAAAGAATTCTTACAGAAAAAATGGAAAAAGCTAAAAAAGGAAAGTCGGAAGTCTCTCTCATACTTATCGACATTGATAATTTTAAAAAGATAAATGATACATATGGACACCAAATAGGTGATGATGTTTTAAAAATACTTGGTAAAATTTTGAAAGATGATACAAGAAAAGGTGATGAACCGGCCAGGTATGGAGGTGAAGAGTTTGCCGTTATCTTGCCCGATACTCCTATAGACCAAGGTGTTTTAGTGTCTGAAAGAATTAGAGAGCATGTAGAAAAAGAAACTTTCCACGATAAAGAAAATAGACCTTTCAATGTTACTATCAGTCTAGGTATTTCTTCCTTTATTCATAGTGAAAACAAAACCGAAAAAGCCCTCATTAGTGAATCAGATCAAGCTCTTTATAAGGCAAAATCCTCAGGGAAGAATCAAACAATTATCTTCAAGGATAGTAATTAAACACCATCTCATGACAACTCTCTGTAGACGCGATCAGTCACGCAGTCCTCTTTTGCTACCATATTTTGGAAATAACCCTAAGCTTAACAAAGTATTTTGGCATTAGACTTGCTCCCTTTCAATCAACCGAAGTTCCTTATCCACAAAGGGAATAAAATGCAGCAAGACTTGAAAAAAAATACTCCTTTAAACCCAAGTGAAGGTTTTGAAAAACTTTCAAGAATTTGTCCAAAGAGGAGTTGAGTGAGTACATTGTTGAAGTATCTGAAGAAAGAGCAAAAAAAACTGGGAACAGAACTTTCAATTATTCACCACAATAGAACAGAAACGACCATTATAAGGACTCTTTCTAGGGAAGAATTTTAATAAAAAACTCTCTTACCAGATCATGAGCTCTATAAAATTGAGGCCATTTTTCAACAAAGGGCCTCTTCTTAGCAGGATTAGAAAAACAAAAATTATGATCAATCTCAAAATGCTCTTTCGCTTTAATCTTTGAAAGATAATCCTGGTAGACCTCTGGAAAATTATAATCTTTAGATTTTTCTCTCATATAATCAAGGTAGCTGGTTGGTGGAACAAGGTTTTCCTTGGGATGACAGGCGACATAGCACCAAGCCTCAACAACTTGACCCAACCTTTGCCCTTCAAATTTAATATTATCTCTTCGGTAGTAGTTATTGGGAACTCTCTCAATAATATCAAGATAGAGAAGTCCTAACCTAGAGATCCTGTAAAGCCTACCATAAGCATATTTAGGGCTCCTCTCCCATTCAACTTTTTGAATATTAGCATAGCCTTTACCGACGTAGTGACAAGGTAAGGTAAAGTTAATTTCATGACCAGCTTTTTGAGCATTACCTTCGTCTAGGTAAGGTATATCATTTTCCTCGTACCGATCAGGGCCTAGGTTGGCGCCATAAGCAAAATAGAGCTCCGTCTTATTCTGAAAGATCCCTAACTTTCTAAATATAAAAAGGAGAAGTCTAACAGTGTATTTACAAAAACGTTGATAAAAAAGAGTTACCACGGGGAGCACTCCTTGAGGGAGTCCCCTTCTTAATGCATAGGTTGATCGTTATAGGCCTTCCAAATAGCATCCTCGATATCTTTAATGGTATCGGCGAGAAGTTTAGGTTCATTTTTCAGCTTCACAATGAGTTCATGTGTGAAGTTAATAAAAGAAAAGCTGCTACACTGATAGTAGGGCCCTTCCTTTTCTTTTTTATGATATGAATACGCCAACTCTGAAAAAATAATTCTCAGAAACCCAGAAACTCCATTTTTAGACTCAAAATTGAGATCAAACTGATTTCTCGTACAATCATGAGCCTTATATTCAAGCTTTGAACAAGCCGTTTCGTCTAAACTTTTTAGATGCCCTTCATACTCATTTCTATTTTTAAAGTAAAATTCATTTAAATCAATCTCAACTATATCTTTATCATCGTAGTAACCCCAATCCATAAAAGGCTCTTTGTCTTTCCAATAGCCCCTCTTGGCCATTTCCGAGTAGAGCTCTTCCTCAATTTTATTTTTCAAGTCGAGTTCTTTAAGCAATTTAACCATATAAAATGACCCCATATAATCAACAAAACTTGAGTTTCTTTATCGGAACTTTCTTTAAAACGTTTAATTTTATTTTACAAAATCTATCGGTTTTTTTCTATTTTTGTACCTAATTTTTGTATATTTCCATTATTGGTTTAATTCAGAATTTCGTTAATAATTGTAAACTCCTTAATTTACTTGATCATTTTATAAGAACCATAGAAAATAATTTCTATTGATAACCATAGTAGCCTGAGGATATTTACAGATGGTTAAAGGCAGAAACAGCTTAACGCCAAAATTATTTAAAAAGACCATTCATCTCATAATTTTAAGTGCTATTTTATGCTCACAATCCAACCTTCTATGCAAAGAAAAACTAAATCAAAAAAAACAAGATTCAAAAGATTTTCAGCTCCATAAAATTAATGATGATTATTCATTTTCATTTGAAAAACCTAAATTCTGGGACTTTATTACTTTAACTCCCACCACTTTTAAAACCTTCTATAAAGAATCTGTCTCACCGGAAGGACTTAAAGGGCTTGCTTGGATTACAGCTTGGACTGCTCTTACCTATTATTATGATAGAGAGCTTTTAAATGGGGCCCAACTAATCGGTAGGAAAGCAGGTCTTGGCAATGATGATCATACAAGAAGTATGATCAAAGTTGGAAAACTAAATATTTTTAGAGGGCCAACTGATATAGGCTCCTCTATGTACTTTATAGGAGATGGATGGACTCATATGGCGATCACCTTCTCTTATATTCTTTATGGATCTTTTAAAAATAACTATAGGGCAATGAGTACAGGTAGTAACTTACTACACGGTATCTTTTTCTCGACACTATTAAATCAATTTCTTAAGAGAACGACTGGAAGAGAAAGCCCTTATAGAGCATCTAACAAAAGAGGAAAGTGGAGGTTTTTTCCTAACCAAAATAAATACAATAAAGATATTTCCAAATACGATGCCTTCCCATCAGGGCACCTTGCAACATCTACAGTTACTCTTACTGTATTGTTAGAGAACTACCCCGAGCACCGCTATTGGCTCCTCCCTGTAGGAACAGGTCTTTTGACACTCCTTAGTTATCAAATGATGAATAATGGAGTCCATTGGGCCAGTGACTATCCCCTTGCGCTTGGTATGGGCTATCTCATAGGTAAAATCTCGGCCAATTACGGAAAAAAGGTCATAAAAACCCGTGGAAAAAATCAAGGTTTTTGGGACAATATTGAAGTCAAGCCCATTTTCTCCAAAGGGGGAACAATGGGACTTTACTTAAATAAAACCTTTTAAAAAATGGGCCCATGAAAATTTTGAGCATCAATGTTATTGTGATCATTTTTATTTTTTGGCCCTCACACCTTTTGGCCAAAAGTGACTATACTAAGTGGGGAGACTATAACCAATTCACAGTTCCACTTTTGTCACTTGGGTTTTCCTGGTACAAGAAGGATTACAAAAGCCTCGAACTTCTGGCAAAGAGTTACATAACCACTCAAGGTATCACTCATTTTACAAAAAAAATTATTAACGCTAAAAGACCTAATGGAGGTAATCACTCGTTTCCATCAGGGCATACCGCATCTGCCTTTACAGGTGTTAATTTTCTTTATAAGCATTACGGACCTACTTATGCACTACCAGCATTACTTATAGCCTCAAGTGTCGGGCACAGTCGAATAAAAGGAAAATACCATACCTTATTTGATGTTGTCTGTGGTGCACTTCTTTCAATTGGGATCGATGAATTTTATTATAGGAAAATGGAACTTAAGCCTATACGTGTAGGTGGTGCCCCCGGCATTCAACTCAATTTGAGCTATTAAGGACCAAAGACACCAAGAAGCTTTATAACTGCCTAAAACTTACTCAGCCTCTCCAGCTCCAGGTAAGAAAAGGAAAGGACCCTTATGATCTGATGATAATCCGTAGGCATAATCTTTCAAAATAGTAGGAGTTAAAAAGCCAAGTCTTTCGATTCCTTTAGAAAGTGTATCCCACATTGTAAAAGGAGTTGGCTCCATATCTTTTAAGAATAGTTTAATAACAGAAGTTGTCCCCAGAGAACCTGCAGCAAAGCCTTCACTTAGAGCTACTTTATAATACTTGCCTCTCTCAAGCTTCTCGCCATTTATTTTAAAGTTTTTAAGTTTGAACTTTTTATCAAATCCAAACATCAGAAAGTCTTTCGTTTTTGGGTACTTTGTTTTTCCCCAATTAATTTCATCTAATTTTTTAATGAGCTCTTTTGGAGTTAAAGTAACACCATCTTTATCCACAATATCAAATTGAACACCTGAAAAAAGAATTGGCATCTTCGAACTCATTGTAAACTTAATGAAGTTTTTTAAAACAGAGCCCTTAACTTTTGCCTTCCAAATATGCCATCCAAAACGGTCCTGCAGGCCGAAAATTCGTGGGTAAATATTAAAAAGGCTAGCACGGCTTAATGGACCCTCAGGTAAAAAAGTTCCAAAAAAAGCTGGGCTATCTAAACCTACATCAGCTCCAACTCTTTCTCTCATAACGCCAACAAGGTAAGCTCCAAGAGGGGTAAGATGGCTTGATGAAATTTCTAAAGATGTATCAGAATAACCAATTTCTCCAAAAAGCCATTCCTTTCCAAATTCTCGCTCCAACTTTTTTCGACTTCTTTTAACCTCAGTATCAACTTTTAAATTGGGTCTTGTCTTTTCTTTAAGGACAGGAAGTAATTTATAACTCAAAACTTTAAGAGTATTTGGTTCCTTATCACGACCCTTTTTTAAATCGACAATTAACCTCCCCAGATATTGACCGTGGGACCCTGCTTGAACAATTGGGACAAGTTTTCGATTACCCTTTTCTTTGTCTTCATCTTTGTCATTATCTTTATCATTACTTCTTGATCTACGTTCTTTTTTATCTACAAACACAGGCTCATAAAGTGCTGTATGAGAATGCCCCCCTACAACTAAGTCCAAATCAGCCTTTTCTGCTAGCTCCTTATCGATATTGAGACCTAAGTGAGTCAGGGCAATAACAAAATCACTCCCATCTTTTTTAAGGCGTTTGGCCCACTTTTTCCCTGCCCTAATGGGAGAAGAAATCTTCCCTTGGTCATTGGCCCAACGATAAAAAAGCTCAGACGTTGTAAGACCTAAAATAGAGATTTTCATCCCATCAATATTGAATGTTTTTTGTGGCTTCAATGTCTTTTGAATAACAGTGAAATTATCTTTAGCACTAAAATTTGCTGCTAATAGTGGAAAGTTTGGAGAAACTTCTTTAAGGTAGTTATCCATTTGGCGTGTGCCCATTAACCAGTCATGATTCCCCAAAACTACGGCATCATAACCCATTTGGTTCATAACCTTCATAACTTGCTTTCCACCGTCGGAAAGGAAAAAAAGATTCCCTTCAAGAAAGTCTCCAGCATCTAATACAAGCGTTGGAATGCCGCTTTTTAATGCTCTCATGCGCTCTCTATCAATCAGGCCCTTAAGAGTCGCGTACCCCCCCTTTTTAGGGTCCTTGATAGTGCTTTCTAGGTAACTGTGAAGATCATTGGTATGAAGAATTTGGACAAGCTTAGCCTGTCCAGTCAGGGCATGCAAAACCCCTATAAGTGCACACAGAACTGACAGCAATTTGCTCATAGCTCAGTACTCCTTAGATAAGGTAGATTCGGAAATAAATTTTATTTTCACCCTATTAAACAAAAAAAAGTTAGGCAGTCAAGAAGTTCAATTTTTTTGTTAAAACCACTCGTTTTTTGCCCCAAATAGATGCCAAATCACCAAAAAAGGCCACTTTTCACTTTAATTTTTACCATTTACTTCTTAAGCGTGAACCATTAAGCACCTAGAAAAACAAACGTAATGAATGTTTCTTTGTAAAACAAAATTATTGTAGCTGACTGTAAGATATCCTGGAAAAGTGGAAAAGGTACTCCTACTTTGCTTAATGCGATAAAGAGCTTGCTAAAGAGATTCACTAGATAAAGATGGGGCTCAAATTTAAAAAAGTTGGCCACAATGGAATTAAAGGACCTTATTGCTCTTCTTCAAAAAATCACTTCTGAAAATGAGGTTGAGGGTTTTGTTTTTGTAAAAGAAGAAACGACTTTTATCGTTTGGAATCAGAAAATAGAAGGTTCGAGCTTAACGGAAAAGAAAAAAATGACTATTGGACCTTTGGACTTCGAACACTTCGGTCACTTACCTCTTATCCTTCCCTTTTCGAATAATGGCACTGAGGGACTCGTAGTTAAGGTCCAACACCTTCATTAAAGAAGTATCCTCTTTAAAATTTTTTTTTAATTTTCTCTCTATTCGTCTATTTTTGACCCTTTGCCCACTTCTTTACTTTGCTCCTCTGACTCACCTTCCTCCTTCTTTTTTAATTCTTTTATACATGCCAAAATGAGAAGAACAGCTGAGGCTTCATCCAAATTACCTATATAGGGCAAATTATCGGGTATAAGTTCAAAGATTCCAAAGGTTGGGTTCAAAATATAAATAACACCTATAACAAGACCAAAAATTGAGGCGGTCTTTTTTAAAATTTTTTTACTATTCTGGTTCAAGCCTTGCCTCCCTGTCTCTATTGAAATTTAAATTGAATGCCTCCAAAAAGAAAAAGATAAAAAAAACAACAAAGGCCAGCCACCTCAGGTAAACATTAAATCTAAAAAATATGAGGTAAAGATTTATCAGGACAAAGCTTCCAAATGAGGAAAAAAAAAAGTTACCGGCCCCTATTCCGCTGACAAAAAAAGAGGTAATACCGAGGACTATAACGAGGCTTTTTCCAAAGGAGAAACATAAGTCCTCACCAAAAAGATGAAGAAATGACCGGACTTCTTCTGAAGATTTTTTAAAGAATAAATATCTTAGAATATAAATAAAAACAAAAGTTAATAACTTGAATAGATCTTTTACAAACTCCCCCATTTCAACCGTTAAGCTCAAGCTCGTCGGTAGAGGAGGGTCATTTTCCTTACTTTCCTTCATAATCGTATTCTCAAAAAAGCTTTCAAGAGATAAAGTTTAAGGCCAAAAACTTATTTTGCTTATCGAACTTTGATGAGAATTCTTAACTTGACTGAAAAAGAAGCTGAAACGCTTAAAAATTTTTGACTTAAATAGACAGAGAAAGACTTATTCTTTCATTTTAATTGGATCTTATCTGCAACACTAGGCGACACTTGAGGTGGACTTTAATTATCAAAGCCCAAAATGAAGGGGTTTGGGTTGCCTTGAATTTCATATATCTCCCATGCCCTTTCTCTTTCCCATGAATCAATCGGATCTTGTTCATCCCACTTCTCAAACATCTTTCTTTCTCTAGGCCCGATAATTTTAAAACCAGGATAACGGTAATCCATATAAAAATAGGTTCGGGCTATATCGCCCTTAATTTCATCCCTAGGCTCAATGAAACCTCTTGAAACTTCAAAGTCACATTTTCCAAAAAGCCTTTTTTCACCGTGAACCGTGCCCATCTTCGTATTAGACCTTGCATTATTCAACTCACCGATGACAGGAACAAGGTTATAAAGGTCTCCCTCAATTTCTTTAAACTTTTGCGATACCTTTCTTAAGCAACGCCGACCTCTATAAGTTTTTCCATTTCCGCCCTGGCAATCTTCATGACCACCCCTCCATTCCTTGAAGGATTTACCGAAGTGAGAAACAGGAACGACATGCTCCCACTCTATCCAATTCGCTCTTTCTGAATTTTTATTCGACGAGAAACCGCATTGGCCGGCCTTGACCTTACCCGTAGTGGAGTAATGACAATCACAGTAGAATGTTTTTCTATGATTATAATATATACTAAAGGCCCACTGCTTCGCGCTCTGAAATGTGTAACTGTATACTGGAGAGGTCACCATCAAGATAAAAAAGAGGGTCATCAAACGTTTCATGAAAAACCTCGCTTATCGTTTTGGGCAGTAGGAGAGCAGTTCAAAACCTGCAGAAAATCTTTCCCTGATGTCCTTCTGCGTACACAGTAAAACCGGTTTTTAAGTCTTTACCTTCAAGGTCATTCTAAGAAACAAAAACTCCTTTTACAACCTATTAATTTTATTTAACATTTTTTTAACTTAATTAATTTTTTAAACAAAAGCCCTGTCTTAAAAGGAGTTCTTTCGTCCCAAGTTTAAACAAAATTAAATGAATGAAGAAAATGCATAGCAAAATCACTATTTGGATTTATTCGGTATCTCAACTCTAAAGAGCAATCCTGAAGACCCCTTTAAGACGTCAATTTTACTTTGATAGGAATTAAGAAATTCTTTGAGCATAAGAAACCCTAGGCCAGACCGGTCTTTACCCTCATCAAAATCGAACATGCTGAATAATTCTTCAATTTCCTTATTAGAGGTCGATGTATAATTTGTTTTAAGGA
>DKQD01000038.1:0-17175 GCA_002474345.1 Bacteriovoracaceae bacterium UBA7317 | reverse complement strand
CTCTGACAGCTTGTCACGAGATAGCTCAAAATCCTCTTCAACCAATAATTATCTAAATAAACTTCTTTATCAATGTTCTCTTCACAAGTGATCACAACGTCTAAAACACCAAATATCTTTTCATATTTTTCCAAAATATATTCGAAGATACTTTTTACAGAGAAATTATACTCTCTTTGACTAAATAAACTATCTGGCGTCCCTATTATATCTGACAATAGCGCCAGGAAATCATCGCAGTAGCAATAGATACCTTTTTGCATAAATGACTCTTTTGCCGTACTGCCTGAGACCTGATCACCTAGTACTTTAATACCATTAATTGTGTTTCTTACATCATAAAGAATTGATTTTACTCCAATATTAATAGAAGGTAGTTTGTTAAAAAAAATGCTCTCTTTGGTTTCCCCACCCTTGGATCTAACAGATTGAGGTGATCCAGAGTCTTTTTTTTCTAAAAGATTAAAAAGGACACTTCTATAAGTTGAAGAGTTTAAAGGGTCCGCAAGATAAATAAGGTTTTTCTTTAATTTTTCATTCAGTTTATCAAATAGCACCCCGGACTTTTTTGAGCCAAAACAAATAATTCCTCTAATATTTTTATTATTTACTATTTTTAAAATAAGGTTATGAAGGGATTTAAAACCAAACTCATCCAAATCTAAATAGACAATGACACTAGAAAAGAAATCATTCGATAACTTACTAGGAATAGCATCTATAAGCTTATTGCTTTTACTGTTTGATTGAATCGTGTGATTTATTTCATCTAATAGGAATTTTCGAAGAGAGTTATTCCTTCTCTTTCCCTTTTCATATATTAGATGCAAATAATTCATCTTCACGAAAGTTATGCTCCTGGCGCACCTGGTTTAAAGGTTAAAGTTATTTCGGTCCCTCTCCCTTTTTCTGACTTCACACTCACATCACCACCAAGCCTATTTAAGTTCTTTTTCACAATATCCATACCAACACCCCTTCCAGACAACTCATCAACGCTTTCCCTTTGACTGAAGGTAGGCATAAAAATAATATTGAATATTTCTTCTCGTGACATCTGCTCTAATTGTGAAGTCTTCACAAGACCTAAATCAGCAGCTTTTTTGGCAATTTTCTCCAGATCAATTCCTCTTCCGTCGTCTTTAATTATAATTTTAAGGTCATCATCACTTTCATCAAAACAGATAACTTCAATCCTACCTTTAGAGGATTTACCACTTTTGACTCTTTCTTCAGGAGTTTCGATTCCATGATCTATAGAGTTTCTTAATACATGGACAAAAGCATCTTGAAGAATATGAAATGAATCCTTGTTCATGGATATTTCGCTGCCCTTAACTTCATAGAGAACACTTTTATTAAGCTTCTCTCCCAAATCCAGGACCATCGTTTTAAACTTTCCTAAAAGAGGAATGACTGATGTGTCCTTTAGGCGCCTCACTGCCTTTTTAATTTCATCAAGACTACCACTTCTTTCAGTTAGTCCTTCCAGCTTAGTAATATTCCTCATGACTACACTGCACATCTCAACTTTCCTTAAACGTACCTCTTCTCTGCCAGTAGCCAGGTAGCTCGAAAGAAGTTGGTGGAAATCTATAAATTTTAGATACGTGTAGTAAGAGTCCTCTTCAAAAAACTTTTTCAAAATTGAGGCAACAGGGTCATGATCATTAACATCATTTGAGATTTTTTCTACAATAAGTCTGTTCACATGACTCGTCTTCAATAAAGACCGGATTCCCTTCAAGTCGGGGTTAGAGTCTTCTGAAGAGACTCCTAGGATATCTACATAACTGTCTAATTTTTTATGTCCGGTCCAATCACCAAATGCTTCAAAAAAGTCATTTACCAGATAACCATCATCTAAAACATTTTTTAGTGTCAATAATATAATAGTCTTTATTTCAAATTCTTGGAGTAAACCCCTACAAAAGTCATGATCACTTTCTCTTCCTCTAGAACTAATTTTTTCCAAAGTTTTATTCTGAATCTCTTGCTCACTGCCCTTTTCCAACTGGTAAAAATCCATCTTGCAAACAAGCAATAAATAATTCCACAAATCGCTCATAATAGATGTAATAAGCTCTTTTTCTGATTCATCTTTTTCATCTTTCAATAAAAGCAGTTTTAAATCTCTTGCTTCCTTTAATATTAAATTGAGACCTAACTTTTCACAACGACCTATAATCACATCAAGAATAAAATTTCCTTTACTTGTAACAGTCATTTCATTCTTATCAAAGGCCATTGTAAATTTAAAAAAATTAAGAAATACCTGGGCCCAGTCTTCTTTATAAGTCGTGTAAAATGAACCCAAATGAGATTGTATAAAATTACTCCGTAAGGAGTCTTTTAAGAAGAAATAGCTTTCCACAAAGCTATCGGTAAAATCATCCAAGGTAGTGTTTTCCATTCGATTAAATAAATCAAATGATTTCTCAAATGTATGTACACTTTCTCCTAAATGCATTAATCCAGAATTGGCCCTCAAGGAACTCTTCAAAGAGTGGGTCGAACGCCTTAAGTTTTCCAGGACGTTCGAGTCCATGTTTCTATTTTGTATCTTTTTATAAATCAGCATTCTCTTCTTAAAAGCCCCTGTTTTGCCTAAGAAATGCTCCTGAGTGGTAACTTCTTTTTTTACAAAATTTTCTATATCCACTATATAATTCTGAATATCATTTATAATTTTCTTTCCAAACTCATTTTCTATTTTGAAAACTTTTTTGGCCAAATTCCCGTACTCCAGAACTTCTTGGCTTAAAAGATAAAGATTATCAATTATTGGCTCGAAATGCTTATTCCTTAAAGTTCCTCCGCTTTTTATAACCTCAAGTTTTTCGCTTACGGAGCTTTCCACGAGATGGGTTATGCTTGAAATTGAGTCAAAATTAAATGCCCTTGCACTACCCTTCAAAGTATGGAGGAATCTGAATAGTTCATGTATTACCTCTTCTTTGTTTGGCTTTGATTTCGCTAAAATCATCGATTTTTGCAAGATTCCTTTTGCATTATCTAAAAATATTTCAAGGTCCTCTATATCCACTTTAGCCATTTCTGTAATTATTGAAATATTCTTTTGATTTGTTTCTTTTTCAGAAAGTACTTCTGCTTCTAGTTTTTCCTTTTCAGTAATATCATCAACAACAAACATGAGGTGTTCTAGTAGCTCTTCTTCATTAAAAAGCGGTGTATATGAAATAGACAATGTCTTAACACCTGCAATTTTTGAATAATAATTTATTTTTCTAAGTAGGTGCTCCTCTACCAATTCAAATTGAATATAATCATCACCATAAACCAAGGTTAGTGCACTTTCTAAATTAGCGATTGTTTCCGAATTTTTATCAAAATCCTTAAATAAGGAGTCAAATATGCTCTTACCTACGATATTTTCATCAAAAACATTTGTTGCGAAATGAGAAACTGGGGGTATAACAACAAGATCCTCATTAACAACAAATATTGCCTGTTTCATATTATTTAAAAGGTCATCGACTTTATTTTTTTCTGACTCAATTTCCTCAGTTGCTTCTCTAACCTTATTCTCAAGATTCAAAGAGTAATCCTTAAGCTGTTCATGAGATGATTTTAGCTTTTCCTTCATTTTATTTAACGAAAGAACAACATTGTCTAACTCATCTTTTTCCATAACACTTGCCCTTTCCAGTTTCAATTCAGGTCCGGAAAGGTCCACGAGATCAATAGACTCCGCATAATTACTCATTCTTTCTAAGTGTTTAGAAATTAGGTTTTTAAAAATAGAATACATAATGAAGGAAACGAGGATAAACTGAAATAATTGGATAATAACAAATATAATAATTTGATTTTTTATTTTATTAGTAACACCCGAGAGGTTTGCCTGGATTAATATGTAGCCTAAAGGCTCCGGAGGATCATCTGGCTGATTTGGATTAATGTAAACCACTCGAATCTTGTGATTTAAAACATTCCCCTTGTTCTTTTCCCCTCTTTTAAAAGCAATTTCATCTTCAGGGTCATCATCCAACGTTACCTCGAGATAACTCATATCCTGAACACTTAAAATCCCGTCAAGATTATTTTTTATTTGTGGTAGATCCTCTACATATAGAGAAGTAGCAAGGGAAGGGATATGACTACTTTCTATTTCATTGAAACGTTCTTTAATTGCTATTTTGTAGAGGTTAAAATCCCTTATCAAAGAAACAGTCGTACCAATCATTGCAATAGCAAAACTACTCAGTATAAAGTATACGATAATTTTTCTAGCAACAGAAACGTTTCTAAACTTCATTTTTATTTACTACCTCTTTCCAGCTCCTTTTATCGGTGTATTTCAACAAGTACATTAAGATAATTCTCAGCAATTTTTTTAATTTTTAAAGTCTTTTTAATTGTTTGGGAATATTTTTAATCAAAGCATAAGTCCATGCTTTGATTAAAAATCACAGGGGAAATCAAATAATTTTTTGATAACTAAATATAACAATTTTGAGATTTAGTTTTTTGGGATTAAGGTCTGGATACTATTTTTTCCACCATTGTAAGGAACTTTTTATCAGAAACTGGCTTTAAAATCCACTTATAGACACCAGCGTCAGTACCTTCTTTTTTTAGTTTTGGGCTGGCTTCTGTAGTAACCATTAATATTGGTGCTTCAGTTTCTATATTTTCGCTTCTGATCTTCTTACACATAGAAAGGCCGTCTAAATTGGGCATATGAAGGTCCGAGATAATTAACCCAATATCCCGTTCGCTCTTAATCAGATCAATTCCTTCAAGACCATCCGAAGCCTCTAAAACCTCATAATCAAGGATCTCGAGAAGAGACCTCATCTTGCTTCTAAAATCTTCTGAATCTTCTATGATAAGAACCTTCATGCTGCTAAACCCTCTTAGATCTTTTGCTCCTCTTACCACTTGTAAGTTGGAAACTTTCTTTGAAAAAGATGTACAAATGTTATATCGGTTTAAAAAAAGTTTCCTAAAGAAATCGCCCTACTAATGTAATTTTACTCCTAATTGGAAAGTTTTAGGGGAAAATTGGTGGTATAAAAGGCAAGTCATTTATAAACAACCCTAATTTATAACCTTAGTTTTGTTGAAAAAATCACTCAAAATAGTCTCTAAACTTTTTAAATAATTAAGTTTAAATATTTTTAATTTGCAAAAAATACTTTCGTAATGCTTAAATAAATCAATTGTCTAAATTATGTAAAGATACGCTGTCTGACTTTGTACAAAGTGCCTCATATTCTATCGGGCCAATTTTTAAAAGTTTTAAAGTTATAGTAACTTGAATTACTTTTACCCCTACTTTTCTTTTAATTTAAACAAAATTGGGTGAACTGTGATGATATTGAATATTAAGATAATCTATCCTTCACAACTAACTTTGGTAAACATAAAGGATAAAACTGATTTAAGAGAAATTAAAACTGGTTGCTTGGATAAGAAATTACTGATTAGATGGAAAAGTGAGAAGTCACAATGCTTAGAAGCAAACGTGGGCCCAAAAGCTCCCTACTATTTAAGAGATCATTTTTATGACAAATTTCCTATGGGTTTATACCACCCTATCCAAAAAAGCAGAAGCAGTAGAAATTTCAAAGACCCTTGTCAAAGAAAAGCTAATTGCTTGCTCAAATATCCTGGAAAATATGACTTCAATTTATGAATGGAAAGGCGAAATCTGTGAAGAAAGTGAAGTCTCTCTCATTATGAAAACAACAAAAGAGAAGGTAAAATCCTTAGAAAAGAAAATTTTAGAATTACACCCCTATGAGTGCCCCGCTGTTTTACATATTCCCATTGAGGGAGGACACGAAAGTTTTTTAAATTGGATAAAACAGCAAGTTTCTGATTGAGAAAAATTTTTTATTATAAACCTTAGCTATTAGATTCTTTTGCCATAAATTCGAGTAATTGCTCTATCTGAGCATTTTTAAAAGGTTTATGCAGCCATCCTCTAACTCCCAGCTCTTTGGCCTTCATTTTGTGCCCAGCACTTGTTTCAGTTGTACACATTACGAAAACAAGGTTTTTCTTATCCCAATCTCTTCTCCTTACCTCTTCTACAAGAGTCAGGCCATCCATCTCTGGCATATTTATATCGCAGATACAAAAATCTATATCTAGCGTCTTAGTAATTATATCAAGGGCTATTTGGCCATTCTCCGCTTCAATAACTTCATGACCCTTATCTTTAATAATTTGAGTAATTTTTATTCGAACGGTTTCTGAATCATCTATGACCATTACTTTCAATATTTATCCCCAGAAAACTTTGATATTCACCTTTCCGTCATTATTATTCTATTTTATTTTCCAATTTCTTCCAATCGAAGAAAGAACCTCATGACCAAAATATTTTAGTTGTTTTAATGAAAGATGATTTCCATTCTGAAGGAAAAACATTAATATCCAGCTATACGTTCAGTTGACTAATTCATTAAGGTTTTCTCAATGGTCCAAAAATTAACTCAAATTCTCCTTACCATCTTTCGCACCACGACACAAAACCGATTAAAAACCCTTCTGCTTATGTTTGTAGCGACGGTTTTCCTTGGTTTCTCAATTCCTAAGATCAAAGTTGATCAATCCATGGACTCGTGGCTGGAGTCAGGGGACCAGACTATCCGAGTCTTTAGGCTTTTCCGATATCTTTATGGCTCTGATGAATCACTCATCTTAATGTTTAAAAACCAAAAAGGTAATATTTTCGATGAAGACACCTTTCAAAAAGTTCAAAAGCTAGAAAAGTTTCTCAATGAAAAAAGAATGGACCAAAAATCCCCGCTAAAAAGGATAAAAAGAGTTAGATCTCTTTTATCAGCTGATTACCTGGAATCAAAAAATGACTCCTTAATAAATAGACCATTCGTAAAAAAAATCCCTTCATCAAAAGAGGAATGGACAAAATTAAAGAAAAAGGCGCTTGAAGAAGAGGACATCAAAGGAACATTCTTTTCAGATGACTTTCAATATGGTGCGCTTCTCATTGAAACGGATTATGGTGCCCGAGTCAAACCCACTTCTACTAAAGAGAGTTCAACAGCGCCTAAAAAAGACGTGTCAAAGGAAGTAGCAACTGAGACCGATGAGGCAGATGAAGACTTCTCCTTTGAAAATCCTCCCAATACAGATCAAGATAAAGTCAGGGGAAAAATTATAGACCTTGATAAAGTACCCGAACTCGAGTCTCCTCAAATGGAAGATTACGTCGTCTTTATTGACGAATTGAAAAAGGTGCTGGAAGAAAATAGTTTCTATCACTCCGTCGATAAAGATTCCATTAAAGAGAATTCCAAAAATAACCTACAAGACATGGTTTCTTATCATATGGCAGGAAACCCATGGCTCATGGGCTTTTTTGCAAAAATCATTTTGAAAGAATTTGGTCTTATTTTTGCTCTCTCAATGGTCCTCATTTTGGGAAGCCTTTTTTATGCCTTCCGCTCTTTTAGTGGCATGATTTGGCCTTCCGTCGTTGTTATCACAAGCCTGATTTGGACTATGGGTTTCATAGGTATGAGTGGCATAACTCAAACAATGATGATTAATATTCTGGCTTTTATGGTCCTTGCAGTAGGAGTCGCTGACTCCATCCACCTCCTCTCCGGAGTTCGATATTACTTACGACAAAATTACTCCCACGAAGAGGCTTTATTACTATCATATAAGAAGTGTGCTTCCAGCATTGCACTAACGACGATAACGACAATGGCCGGTTTAGGATCCTTGACTTTTTCACCAGTCGTACCAATAAAAGTTTTTGCTCTTTTTACAGCACTTGGCATCTTCTTCGCCTTTTTTATGACCATCATCTTATTACCCATATTCTTAACCTATTTCCCTTTAAAAGTTAAAGAACACGAAAAGAAAAAATCGCACTTAGACCCTATTATTACTAAGATGAACCTTTGGTCTAAAACCAAAAGAAAAACGGTTATTATACCTTTTTTACTTATAGCGGTTGCCCTTTCTTTTGGTATACCTAAAGTTTTTATCGATACAAATATGATCAATATGGTTAAACCAGGCTATGGTTTTATAGAATCCTACAAGACTATAGATAAGTACTTTGGAGGAACAGCTTCCATTGAGATCCTTTTAGATACAGGAAAAATTGACGGAGTTAAAGACCCTCAGTTTTTAAAAAGTCTGGACAAATTAAGCCAAACTATAAAAGATGAATGGCCTGATCTTGTCTCCAGAGTTTACTCGCTTTCAAAATTAACGAAAAAATCTTACGAGACGTTAACAGAAAACGACAAAAATTATATCATTCCGAATAAAAAAAATATCCTGGACCAAACCCTTTTTAGTTTTGAAACGGCAGACCCAAATACTCGTAAGCTTGTTGTTGATGACGATTGGCAAATGGCAAGGCTAACTGTCAGCCTCGTTACAAAAGGATCAAAAGAATATAATCCCTTTAATGATCAAGTTAAATTAACAGCCCTAAAAATTTTTAAGGAGTATAAAAAAAGAAACCCTAATTTAAAAATTCATCTCACGGGCATGGTGCCTTTAATGTACAAAATGACAGAAAATATCTCTATCTCCCAAATCCAGTCTTTTGGAATTATTGTCGGAGTTATAAGTATCCTCTTCTTCTTCCTCTTTAAATCACTTACCCTCGGTCTCCTTGCCTTGATTCCAAACCTTTTCCCAATTCTCGTTATTTTAGGGTTAACAGGTCATTTTGGCATTCCCCTTGACTCAGATACACTTTTGGTTGTTCCCATTGCTATAGGCCTTGCTGTTGATGATACCATACACTTTCTCATGCATTATCAAACCTTGAGGGATGAAGGAGCTGATGTAGGAACAGCCCTAGACAAGTCCTGTAGAGAAGTTGGTCATGCTCTTATCTACACTTCCTTTGTCCTTTCCTTAGGGTTTTTAGCTTTTACACTTTCTGCTTCAAAGCCCTTTACTTATTTTGGAATCTTGTCTTCACTCTCCATTTTCACGGCCTTATTGGCAGACCTCTTTTTACTACCAACAATTATCTTCTGGCTTGAAAAGAAAAAACGACCTTTGGCCCAAGGAGAATTATCATGATTTCTATTATCAGCACTATTAAAAAGTTTAACTTTCATCGCTTACTTTTTATCTGCTTTTCCCTCTTTACCTTCTTTAACTTATTCAATTCTTCTCTCTCGAAGGGAGAAGAATTGAAAGCTGAATCACCCACACCTAAAGAGATTATGAAAAAGGTTTTCAATAGAAATGAAGGAAAGAGTAGCTATGTCTCCAATATTCTCTTAAGTTGCCAATTTGAAGTCGTTAAGCAAAAAAACAAGTCTAAAAAAAAGTGCTCTTCTCCTCCAAGGATTAAGGAATTCAAATCAATAGCGATAGAAATTAAAAAAGATAAAATTGATGCCAAAAGCCTAAGCCTCATTAAAAAACCGGCCAGCGAAAAAGGTTTAGGCTTTATGCAGGTAGATTATATAGAAGAGGGTAAGTCCAGCGATCAGTGGATGTTTCTTCCTGCTCTTAAAAAAACAAAGCGTGTTGTTGGAGATGAAGATGGTCCAAAAACGGGAAGCTTTTTTGGTTCTGAAATATCTTATGAAGATATAGAAAAACACCACGAAAATGACTTTAATTATAAACTCGTTAAAGAGGATAAAGTCAAAAACACACCTACTTGGGTTATTGAGATGACCCCTAATGCAAAAAAGGCCAAAACCAGGTCTTATGGTAAGAGCATTTCCTGGATTTCCAAAAACTCTTATATTGTTTTAAAAACGGAAAATTACGATAAAAGAGGCTTTCTCCTTAAGACATTTAAACAAAGTAAGGTTGAAAAAATAAATGGTGTATGGATTGCGAAAAGAATGATCGTTATCAATCATCAAAAAAGCAGAATGAGCATGCTTAAACTTAAATCTGTTCTAATTAACCCTAAATTCAGCGAAGATTTAATAAGTTTAAGGGCCCTTAAAGATGAAACATTCCTGGAATCTGAGCTTCAAAAGATTTATGGGCAAAGATAATGAAGAATCAAGCATCTTTCATAAAGACAATAAGCATATATTCACTCCTAGCATTTGTTATGGTCTTTCTTTCTCATTCATCAACCTCTTTTGCCTCCGAAGATGAGTTTGATTTTGGAGTTGAGGGAAATGAAGAAAGCGAGGAGAAAACACCAAGCTTAAATAAAAGACCTTCTTTTAAAATTGATATTAATGGAAATATTACGCTAAAATCTTCTAGGCAAATAGGATCTCCCAACCGTTGGAATTACTTAGGGCCTTCCATAAAGCTTAAAGGAAGCCTTAACGCCCCACTTGTTCTTCTTAAGTTTGATGGCGATAGTGAATTTAACTTTGCCTTTAAAATTGAAAAAGATGGTGAAACCTTTTCAAAAAAACACCTTCCTAAAAGTCGGCTCAGAGAACTTTATTTACAAAAGTCGTTCGGAAAAAACACAGTTTATGTTGGAAAAAAAATCGTTGTCTGGGGAAAAGCTGATGCCTTAGTCGTAACAGATGTTTTAACACCAAAAGATAATTCTCTTCTTTTACTCACCGATATCGAAAAGTCGAGGACCGGCCAACTCCTTTTAGAGTGGGACTTTTACTTAAAAAATATTGAGTTTAGTTTGTACGCCATCCCTTTCCCGCTTTATAATATCTATCCAGAGCAGGGTCACCCCTATGGTATTCCTAAAAACTACAATGTTAAAAACAAAGATGAATTCTCAAAAAAAGAGCAAAATTCAGAGGCGGCTTTAAGGATTAATTATGAGTCAGATTGGGGTTCTACGGCTCTTCTTTTTGCCTCAATTCATAATAGAGAAGCAGTTCTTGACACTATCAATGCTTTTGATCTCTCTTTTGAAGAGAAGCATGAACGCTATTTCTTCTTAGGATTCACCATGGATATTGCTCTAAAGAAAATGCTTTTAAAAACGGAAGCTGCCTACGAAAAAGAAAAGCTTACCCAAACCTATGCTCAGTTTTTTGGACAACAAATTCCTACCTCTATGAAAAAAGATGTCATTTCATTAATGGGTGGAGCTGACTATAACCACAACCTTTGGGGGAATTGGATTTTGGAGTTTTCAGGTTCTAAAACTGAAACATGGTCTCATCTTCTCTTGATAAATTGGAGTAAAAGCTTTTTAAATGAAGACTTAAAGCTGAACGCAGGAATAACTTTTTATGACAGCTTAAAAAACCCTTCATTTAATGCAAGCAGTTCTTATAGGATAAGTGACTCTTTAGAAACAACTCTTGGTTGCACGCTTATAGATATTCAAAAATCTAATGATTCAAACCCGATGCTTTCTCAGCTAAGCGGGATGGATCAAGTAAGTCTTGAGGTCAAATATTTATTTTGAGTAAAATTAGACAAGTAGTTAATCGATAACCCTGATTCCTTTAAACTTCCTCTTCTTTGATTGAATCAAGACAAGCTCTCCCTTTGGAATCCTTTCACCCTTATAGCTTAAAACAAGGTGGACATCACCATAAGTTAAAGACTTAAGTAGAGTTGTGAGAGTGAATTGGTTAGTCATAAGTCCTTTTCCAAAAAAAGAAAATTGCTTTGCAAACTCTGAGTCATTCATATCCGCCAAGGCCTTTTGCATTCTTATAAGAGATTCCTTTGCTAACTTTAAGCCCCTCTTAGTTTTTCTTAAAATATGCCCAATGCATATTTTTCTTCCCATAACGCTTTTTTTACCTTTAAATAGCGTTGTGCAAATTTCCCATCTTTTATTTTTCTTATTTGAAAACCAGTTATTTACGAGCTTATCTCCTATCTTCTTCCATCCATTGGCTTTTCCAAATAAAGCCTGGGATTTAAGATTATCGATAGCGCTCATACTCATTATCAAGTCAACTGATAAGGCGGCATAACCTAGAGTTTTCCTCTTAGGCTTTAAACCTAAAGGAACTTTTTTATTTCCAATTTTTAGATATTTTCTTAGGTTAACAGGGACCTGAGGAATTTTTAAATTAAGAATTTTTTCTTTCTGGCCAATTTCATTCATCACATACATTAATTCTCTTTCAAGATCTCCTTCCTTTAACTTATAAGCGTGATGCTCATACTTAAAGTTACCGGCATACCTTCTTGTCAAAGTTATAGTACCATCGAGGTTCACTTTCTTTATATTTTGAAGGCTCCCTATAAAAAGACTTAACTGATTTCTATTTCCATCCCTCCAACCATAGATTTCCCGTTCAAAACCATAGATACCTAGAGTCGTTTGAAGAGTTGAATCATCATTTATTGGCCTATAATCACTTGCCACCCGGCTTTTAATCTTTTTCATCTTCATAGATGCGATGCCTGGTATAGAAAAAAGAACTGATTTTTCCTTTAACTTAACTTTCATTTTGGAAAAATCTAGTGGCCTCACAGCGCTCTTCATAATCCTTCCGGCCATTTTTCTTGTTGTAACACCTGAAAGAGCAAAGGCCTTCGCTGCTTTAAGCTTATGAGCAAGTTTAGAAGCTTTAGCTGTGTTTCCCATCAAAAACCATTTGAAGGCCTCCCGACCTTGAGTGTCTGCGAGGTTAAACTCATAAAAGATACCTTTATCAAGACCACTCATTTTTTTAAATTTCAATGCATTGATTTCCTGAATAACTGAAAGTCCTATTTGAGCGATTACTTTTTTCAATTTTCTTTTCGTGTAGCGGACAGAAACTGTCGTCAAGCCTGTTTTTTGTATTTCGCAATACCAGGTACCAGAAAGAATAAGCCTTGCATCGGGCCCAAAAGAGGCTCCAATTAAAGGAAGGATACTGACCCCCACTCCAAAGCCTGCAGCGACCCCTATCCCTCCATTTATATAATAGGAAATCCGATCTCCTACTTTAAACTTATTTAAGGCCTTGATGGAGGTTGGTAAGGTAATTATTTTGGGAAGCTTTTTAATGTCACTGTATTTTTTAACAAAGAGGGTTCCCATAAGGCCTGCACCTATTTCAAATGACATACCTGCAAAAGGCCCCGTCCCGTAATCAATCTTAAAAAATTGTTTCTCTACATCTCCCCAAATTTTTATATCTTCTGAAAGACCAAAACCCCAATCCCCTAACCTAAATTCTTTTGAAACTAAAAAGCCAGAGCCATCGTTTGGAGGAGGAGCATTTTCGGCTTGGTTAGGGTCTAATATAAAGACTTCTTTCTTACTCAAATTCACAATCTGAGTTTTACGCCTGACTTCTCCATGAAAGGTAAAGTTTTTGGCCATATTATCAGGAGTCCGGGATTGATCAAAACGGCCAATGTTGTAGGAAACATTTCCTAACTTATCAACCAAAACCCCATTAGGCATCCAGTCTTTCGCATTTCTTATCGAGGGTCCGACAGTTTGTCCCATCAGACCCTTTAACAAGAATAAATTTATTGAGAAAAAAAGTAAGAAGCTTCTCATTTTCTAAAACCTAAAATTTAAAACGTTTACTTTCTAACCCTTCTTAGCCCATTATACTTGAACTTTTTTGAATTAATTAAAACTAATTCTCCCTTTGGAATACGCTCTCCTTCCCATTGAATAATAAAATGAACATCTCCTTCAGTGGCCTGGCTAAGTATTGTGTTGAATGTAAATTGGTTCGTAGTCATTCCCTTTCCAAATTTAGAAAAGTTTTTAGAGAATCCTTTATAGTCATGATCAGCAATATTTTTTTGCATACGAACTAACGATTTATAAGCCAAGTTCATTCCATCTCTGGAATTTTTTAAAACTTTGACTTCGCAAAACTTTCTTCCTAGCTTGGTACTCCAGTTTTTTAATAAAACGGTACAAAGCTCCCACCTTTTGTTTTTATCATTAGAAAACCACTTTTTGGCCCTGGTCTCAGCTTGCCTTTCCCAGTTTCTTCCGTTGCTAATCGCCTTATAAATAAGTTGCTTAACAGCAGTCATACCAATCATGAGATCTGCTGATATTTTGGTACTCCCCAAAGTTTTTTTCTTACTCTTTGGACCTAAAGCAATCTTTTTTCCTTTTAAGCTGACTTCTTTCCCCTTCCATTCTAAATACTGTCTAATATTGACGGCAGCTTGGTTTATTTTTAACTGGCTCAACTTTTCTTTAAACCCAACCCTTGAAGCAAGATTAATAATTTCTTCCTCAAGCTCCCCTTCCATCAACTTCTCAGAGTGGTATTGATACTTGTAGTTTCCTCCATACCTATTTTGAACGAGGACCTCGCCTGTTGGAGTGTGCTTAAATATTCTTTGAAAGTTCCCCGCAAACATGGCAAGTCTATAGTTATTTCTTTTCAAAAGACCAAACGTTTCTCTTTCATCCTTCCAAACTCCTAAATGAGTTTTAACGGTGAGTCCTGAGTCTGCTACTTTAGTTTTTGTTATAACGATATTCTCCCCTCTTTTTGCTTTCAGTCCAATCAATACGGGGATGTCCAATTTTCCTTTTGCTTCATTCCCAGAAATTTTTGACTCATATGTCATCAAAGGCCTTACGGGCGTTTTCATTAAACCTCTACGAAGGTTACTCTTTTTTGAAAAAACTGAGGTGAAACCTTTAGCAGCTTTGACTTTTAGGGCCAATTTTTGAGCATGTGTCACATCACCTCTCAAAAATCGCTTATAGGCCTTCAAACCCTCTTTATCTGATAGGTTAAACTCAAAAAAGGTTCCAACACCATCACCCCAAAACTTATTGACTTCTGCTTGCCCTATCGTCTTGACGACCTTTAGGCTTCCATAAGCAATCAATCTTTTTAACTTCCTCTTTACATAACGCGCTTGAACGGTAAACACCCCCGTTTTTCTGACGTTGCAAAGCCAAGTCCCTTCGGCAATAAGCCCAACATTAACAGAGGCTCCAACACCAAACCTTCCTCCTGCAGCGGCACCTGCCCCAACCATAAGACCAAGACCGCCCGTTACACCATAGCTGAGAGCATCGCCAATTTTATATTTATTAAGAGCCTTTATATTATGCGGAACAAGAGCAACAGTTGGTAATTTTTTAATGTCTGCATATTTTTTTACATGGAGGTCTGCAATAACTCCTCCTCCGGCCTTAATCATAACTCCAATTTGAGGACCAGCGCTAAGGGGAAAGACACCTCCTGTACTCACTGTACCCGCACCTCCTAATACATCAGTTGGAAGAGTCATATCCCCCACTCTCAAATACTTTGTCACAAGAAAACCAGACCCATCATTTGGGGGAGGAGCATTTTCTTTGAAATTCTCATTCACTTCAAAAGCTTTCGATTTGGAGAGGTTGACTATTGTTTGACCCTTTTCGAGTTCAGCCATGTACGCCAAAGTAGTCAAAGTCTTTTTTGGACCAGTAAAGTCATCAGGCATTTCCACCATATGAATTACATTACCTCTTTTATCAACTATCATCCCATCAGGCATCCACTCTTCAGAAAAGCCTGCTTGGAAAATGCAAAGAAAAAAACCAAAAAGGACCACTAACCGTTTTGAAAACTTATTCATAAACACCCCTAAAAAGCTTTTAAGTTATATGCCTCTATAATGATAACCTCTTTTAACTTTTTATTTTTGTATGGGAATTTGTTGGCCTCTTCGACTCAATTAAAAAACTTGACCCTAAGCTTAAAATTGGTCATAAAAAAAATATTTTCGGTAAAATTACACTTTTTTCTATTTTCTTTCGCTCTGGGCATTTTCAAAAATATTTAAAGAGTTCTAAAATTTTTTTGATTTTAAAAGAAAGGGAGTTTTATGGATATTTTGAAACTTATCCCAGAGACGGGTTTAAACCCAAGGCATTTCTCGTCTGCCAAGGATTACATCTCTATTTTAGAATTGAAACTCTTTCACTTAATCATTCAAAAAGAAGGCATAGAAAAAGCGACAAGGTTTAGGATTGGAAAATCTATAGGACTTGAAATTGAGAAATTATGGGAAAAAGCAAAAGGTATTTAAACTTTTTTTTTATTTTTTGGGTCGCTTTGCATTTAAAAGTTTTGTTGAAATATGATGACTCCTATTTTAGCATCTTATCCTTTGATTTTTGAATTTTTTTAAATTGGAGTTATCAATGATTAAGTATCTAGCAGTCTTTTTTACTCTTTTTTCTTTTCAAAGTTTGGCCCATGTAAAAATGGGAATTTATCAAGGTCAAACAACAGATAATGAAAAGTGTGAAGTTGAAATTAAAGAAAAATGGTATACAGATAATTTTAAACACCCTCTCAACGAGAGAGTTGAAGTTTATTTTGAACTTGCAAAATCTCATTTTACGCTTGTCCACCCGCCTACTTATATGATCGAAAAGGAAAGAGTCTTTTTTAACCACGATATCTTAGCACAGACGGTATCAACAAAAGTCGGAGCTAATGCTTTTATCCTTCACATGATCCACAGACCGGACAAAAAAGGGCCTGGTTCATTTCAATACATTCAGGATAATTGGCGAGACCCTTCAAAAAGAGAAGTCCTCAGCTGTAACGATTTAAAGTTTATGGGACCAAAGAAAGAATCTTTAAATAATTAACTTAAAAGAAAAGCTTCCCTCATTTTCTTCGAAAAATGAAAGTGAGGGTGGCTTTAAAAAGAAAAACTAATTAGATGGACCGAAGTCACCTTCTTCACATGTTGGGTGGCCTTGACAAGTACTGTCTTGTCCATTTTCTTTTGCAACTAATGAATTAAAAGAAAAAGAAAAAGATAAAACAAAAAACAACATTGCAATTTTCTTAAACATACTTAAACTCCTTAAAATCTTTTTGAGAGTTCTTTCATAAAATCAACCTTCGCTGCCGTCAATCATTTTTTATTCGGTTGATTAATTAAATAAATTCTATTTTTTTCTCTGGTCCTTTTTTTTGTTTTTTTCTTAATTCATAAAAGTTGTTTATAAAAAGGGTTATAAAAATTACACCTGTTTAGCCTAATTCCGGTAAAACACTATTTTCTCTAAAGACCATCACATTTTTTTGTTATAACTCACTAAAACATTGAGTCAGAAAACATTAAGAGCTTTAAACCATGATGGCGCCTAAAATTGGCCCTTTGGAGAAAAAACATGAGCATTGAAATTCTTAGACACCCTCCTAAAGTAAGTTTATTGAGTTTCAAAAATGGTACTCCTGAAGAGAAGAAAGAGTTCATAGATCAACTTTTCTATGGCCTTAAGGAATTTGGCTCTGTCCTTCTAACCGACCACGGTTTAGAAGAGATTAATGTTAAGAAAGCTTATGACAG
>DKQD01000162.1 GCA_002474345.1 Bacteriovoracaceae bacterium UBA7317 | reverse complement strand
ATAATCCTTAAACACTGAGGATCTCCTTCTTTGACTATTTCTCTATTACTTTCAGGAATCATTCTCTGATTAGACATGATAGTAAAATACTCTATTTTTAACCCCTCATCTAAAATCATGTTTTCCACAACTAAAGATTTAGGAATTGTTCTGTATGGAATTAAACTTCCCCAACAATCTTCTTTAAAGAGTTTCGAAGTATTTCTATCAAAGTAATATGGATGAGAAAAAGATATCTTTTGATGGTAAATCATCATCTCAATAGCAAGAATACCTCCAGGTTTTAAACTAGAAACCATATTATTTAAGGCCTTCTTTTGTTCATGAATACCGTTAAGACAGTGTAAGCAATGAGAATCTATTATCAAATCATAGGGCTCATCATATTTAAATTTATCAAGAATATTTCTCATTAAAAACTTAATATCTATTTTTTTAAGTATAGATTTATTTCTATTTAAAAGGTTGTTCCACCTTTTCTCTGCTTCTGATATTGCACTAAAAGAAAAATCAACTCCTAATATCGATAAATAATTTCTCTCTTCTTCAATTAAAAATTCATCTTGAAATAGACTCCCTAAGCCCGATCCAACTTCTAAAACTTTAACTTTTTTATCAGGGACAAACTCAATATATTTTTTAACCCTATTTAGATAAAAATCAACTAGAGATGGTGATGGCTTAAATATTTGACCTATTTCCTTATAAGCTCTTTCAAAAAGGTCCTTTTGATCCATATTTTCTTCCTATTTAAATTGGCTTTTTTAAAATGACTCATTAATTTGTTAATTTGATCATTAAGTATAAATCCAAATCTTAATAACTTAGGCAAAATCTGCCCGTATTAACGAACCTGAATGTATAATAAGGAGAACAGGAATAATGAAAGAACTGCTTCAAATATCTAGGTTTTCAGATGGGACAAAAAATAATTTCAAGATCATTGTACAATATAAAAGTATTTTTGTTATCTTTTCAACTTATCTGGTTATCAACACCAATAAATATTTCATACTCACAAGAATATGACCCAAATACCCCAACCAATACAGGGACGGGTAGTCAAACCTATGACGGCCAAACTATCACGAACCCTTATTCAACAACAAATACTGCAATTAAAACTCTGGACGAACAAAAAAGTGAATGCCTAGAAAGTAGCACAAAAATATGGAATGAATCATTAAATAGATGCATGGATAAACAAGAAAGCGTAGAAATTAGGCAGAAGTTTCTAGAATGCGAAAAAATAACTGATCTTACTGAAAGGAATTCTTGTCTAGAAAAACTTAGAAAAGAACAAGTCGGTGATATGAAGGAAGAAAATCCAGTATCATGGCTTGGAACATCTGGAGCAGTTGTTTCTACCCTTACTCTTGTTGCAATTAATTTAGCTGCCAAAGAAACTGGTGGACAATGTCTATCGAAAAAAATAATGACAGGAGCAGCATTAGGTCATCTTGTAAGCGAAGCCTATAACTATTTTTATGCTGAAAAGGAATTAAGAGACCTGAGAGAAGCTTTTTCAGAAACAGTAAATGATGAAGAAAAGGCCTATGAAGCTCAACTTAAAGCACTTGAGTTCTTAAAAGAAGAACAGGAAACAATCAAGTCTGTTGCAAAAAAGAAAAAAGTTGCTTACAGCATAGTTGCTGGACTTTATGGAGCAGCATTACTAGCGGCTATTTGGGAACTTACACCTTACGGTACTCCATGCGTCGGTGGAGCGCCCTCAGTAGAAGAAGGTGCATTTAATAATTTGGAAACAGTACCTTCAACAAAGTTCCTCAAAGATACCTTATTTCCTAAAGAAACGATTTCACTGATTCAAGAAGAAGACTCCTTAATCAATTCATTTTTCCTGGCCAAAGAAGCTGAATCATTTAGAGAAGGAAAAAAGAGCTCCCCCACTCTCCAGTCCTATAATCAAATGATTAAGGACGACTTTTTAAAAGACCTCAATCAGGATCAAAAAAGCATATTTAAAGAAGGTCTTCTTTTTGCACTTCAAGGTGGAAAATGGATTGAAAGCCAGATATTTCCAAATGCCCATGCGCTTGGTGCTGCAGCTCCTATAGGCGAAGCTATTAAAATGGGAGGCTATCAAGCAGCGGGTATGGCCCAGGCCGCTGGTGAAGGTATTGCTTCTGGGGTGAGCAAGGCTGGAACGGCCATTAAATCTGGGGTGAGTAAGGCTGGAACGGCCATTAAATCTGGAGTCAGTAAAGCAGCGACCTCTGCAAAAGCTGGAACAAAAGCGCTCCCTTCAAAGATTCAAAACTCTATTAAAACAATTAAGCAAAAAATTAAATTTCTGGCAGACAGCAGAGTTATTGCAGTTTTTGCAGGAATTGCAGGAAGCCTTTCCTCCTACCTTGCAATCCACTCTAGCATGCAGGAAAAGCAAGCTGAAAAAAATGTAGAACATATGGATACAATTATTGTTAAATTCAAAGAAGGAATGGAAGGCCATTGCGCGGAAGGTAGAGACAATATTGGAAACGCGAGATGCTATTGCTACACACCGGAAGGTAAAAAAAATCAAAATAGAAATAAAAGTGAAACTTGTATCTCTTTGTGGAAAATGAATAACCGTAACCCGTTTATAGAAGCTACTGTCTACAGAAGACTTTCTAAAACTGAAATCCAGCAAGCTTGTGTAACTATTAACCAAAGATTTGATCCTAATTGCAGGTGCAAAAAATATAAGGATCAAAAAACTGGTAATAATGCTTGCTATAAAGTTAATCCCTATATCCAAGGGTATGGACCTTTAGGACAAAGTGCTGTCGCTTCACAGTTAATTCAATCATCAAATTCACTGAACCAAGGAAACTTGACCACGGGTCAACTAAATAGTTCTGACTTTATTAGAGCCGCAGCTCGTTTTAAAACAGGAGCTGGGAAGCTGCTAAAAAAGATAAATAAGAACCTAAAAAAGAAAGGACAATCACCAATTCCTGTTAGCAACGATTATACAAAAAAATTCCTTAAAGCTAGTGTTTCTCCAAACGTTATATCCATGGCAAAAAGTATGGCCTCGATTCCTTCGGGCGGACTTAAACCCATTAAAGGACCTGCCGCTGGAGTCCTAAAAAAAATGTCGAAAAAAACAGGTGTATCGAGTACAGCCTCACTTAAACCAAATTCGGTGACAAAGGGTGAGGTAGTTGAAGAGCTCAACTTTGACCTTGGTGCAGAGTCGACCGTCAAACCAAAAATTGTAGACGATTTTCTAGATAAAAAGTATAAGATTGATAGGGAGCAAATTGTAAAAAGAGAAGACGTTTCAATCTGGAAAGTTATTACAAATCGATATAACTTATCTGGATTACCACGTCTTTTTGGAGACGAATGAAATTAAACATTCATACTAAGTGCCTGTGAGACCTATGAATCTAAAAGAGGAAATAACTGGACAGACAACAAAACACCTCATTTGGAGTGAAGAAGATAATACTTATATTCATAAAGATGTCCTTCCCAAGCTGCAACATCTCAAAGAATTAAGCCAATCAAATGGTATAGAACTAGTCATTCTTAGTGGGTTTAGAAGCTTTGAAGCTCAAAAGGGCATAATAGAAAAAAAAATGAATGGTACCAGACCCATTCTAGATGATCACGGTGAAGCAAAAAACCCTAAGGACCTAACACCTTCAGAGCTTCTCGAATCAATACTCCGCTGGTCTGCCCTACCAGGCTTCAGTCGACATCATTGGGGCACGGACTTTGATATATATGATAAAAATGGTTTACCACCTGGTTACCAAGTTCAGCTAGTTCCTGACGAGTATAAAGAAGGAGGGCCGTTTTATAAATTAAATGAATGGATTAGTGAGCTTACCTCGCAAGATAAAAGTTCAGACTTTTTTTTACCATATAAAAGAGATCTAGGAGGAGTGGCAAAAGAACCGTGGCATATAAGCTTTTCAACATCAACACCTCAATACGAAAATAGTCTCACTTACAATTTCTTTATTAATTTTGTAAAAGAAAAAGAAATACCATTAAAAGACGTCATCTTGGAACGGGCCCAGGAGATCTATAACAGGTTTATTAAAGCCTATTTTCATTACTCAACCATATAAACCCAATTTTTTGGAAAATTCATCAATTTTCTTTCTTTAAGATCCATGAAACCTACATCAATGCTCAAAATAGATGCAACTTTTTTATTACTCTTAATCATTTTTTGCTTGAAAGAACCTATCAAACTATTTTTAAAGCCTTCAAATTCACTTTTTATCAACAAAGCTTCTCTGTTTAAAACTTCTTTTCTAAAAGACATTTCAGCCTTTAAAACAATAGGGCTTTGTTTATTGGATAAAACCCAGTCCAACCCAAAACCTCCCTTATTTGAGAAATCCCACCTAGCTTCCTCAAATAGTTGAAGATAGGATGCATTATTTAAATGACCTAAAGTATCCAAATTATGTTCACGAACAATGACCGAGTACTCAAAAACCTTTCCCATTAGCTTCTCCTTCTCGCCAATCAAGTTGCCTCATGGTACCTTTTTTGAAAAGATTTTTTTTGGAGGCTCTTGTGGGGATCGACAGGAAAGAATTAGAGAAGTTTTTTAATAGGGCTCTAAAGCCTAATGAGTTTAAAGACTATTGTCCAAACGGTCTTCAAATTGAGGGTAGGAAAGACATTAAAAATATCGCATTTGCTGTTAGTGCTACACTTGACTCTATAGAAAAGGCCATTGAAATGAGGGCAAATGCACTTGTCGTGCACCATGGCCTCTTTTGGAACCATCAAGGAAGTAAAACATTAACAGGCCCCTTTGGTCGCAGGGTCATAAGTATTGCAAAGCAACATATAAACCTTTTTGGCTACCACCTTCCTCTGGACGCTCATCCTGAAATAGGAAATGCAAAGTCTCTGGCAAACCTTATTGGTGTCACAAGCACTGAGCCCTTTGGAGATTATAAGGGCTCTCCAACAGGTGTGAAAGGTATCCTTGCTACCCCATCAAAAGCCTCTGAGCTTCAAGAAGTGTTAAAAATAGTACTAAAACACGATGTTATTTTGGCTTCTCCGGGCCCTGAGCAGGAAATTAAAAGCATCGGTATCATAACTGGTGGAGCGAATTCAGACTGGAAAATTGCAGCAAAAGAGAACCTTGATGCTTATATAACTGGAGAAATTAGTGAATACGATTGGCATGAGAGTAAAGAAGCAGGGGTTCACATGTTCGCAGGTGGTCATAATGCGACTGAAAAGTTTGGAGTTCAATCTCTTCAACAAAAAGTAATGGAAACATTTCCTGAGGTAGAGTGCTTTTTTATTGACTCTGCTAACCCTGCTTAAAAAGTGAAAAGGGAACATTGGTTGCAGGATGATTTTATATAACCTTCCCTTCTCACAAAATTTACTTATCATGTTATACTTTTTTATAGATAAGACGATACTTTATGCGTAGTATGTGCTCTTTGAGACAGACTTCACTTCAACGCACAAGATATTGAGGAGAGAGGGTATGGACGAAAAAATTTGGGTAGCTTTAATCCTAGTGGTTGGATGGGCCAGCATGCCTATATCTGTCATCATAGCCAATATGGACTTCGATAAGGACGTTGTAAAAGAAGGCGAAGACCCTTTTCACCATTAAACGAAAATACTCTGATATTCGCTACATTATTTAACTCAACAAAAAAGATCTCATCAGGTAATAAAATACACTCTGCTTAAACCTGAAATAAGTACCTTATAAAAAAGCTATATTGAGCAAATTATTCTGTTTACCTCTTCTGCCTTTTCTAAAGTTTTTTTTAATAAAGTCGATAAATTCCAGAGACAGAAAAAAGGTTGTTTCTTCACTTGAGTGGAGAGACTGGGAAACACAGAATGGAAAAAATTGAACCTAGACCAAAAATTTTAGTCGTCGATGACGAAGAAGATGTCAGAGAAGTCATCTGCGACTATATTGAAGATATCGATCTAGGTGTCCAAACCATTGTTGCCTCTAATATAGAAGAAGCTATAGTAAAAACTAAAGACGATGAAGTTGCTCTTATTCTTGTCGATTATTCTATGCCGGGTGGAAATGGTATAGAGCTCAGTAAAAGGCTTAAGAAAATTCTGCCTGACACTAACATCATTATGATTACAGGAAGAGCTGATAAACAACTCGTTATTGATGGAATGAGAAAAGGTCTCAATGACTTTATTGAAAAACCGCTTGATCCAAACCTATTCAAAAAAATAATTACAGGTCATGTAAATGACTTCATTGCTAAAAAAGAAGAAGAAGCTCGAGAACTTCTTCTTATTAAAAAAAGTTTCATAGAAGAATCATTGGATCTTTTTGACAATACTGACAACTATATCCTTAGGTTAGAAGAAGAGTACTATGAAGATGAGACAGTGAACAACCTTTTCCGAAGACTTCATACTATCAAGGGTGGTGCCCTGGCGGTAGAAGGATGCGAAATTCTTGCAAAACTTGTTCATGTCTGGGAGACTTGTTTACAAAAAATAAAAAAAGATAAAAAGAGGCCTAATGCTGATGGTATAAGTCTTTTCCTTGATGCAAAAGATAATTGCCTTAAACTTTTAAGTATTCTGGATTCCAACGAAAAAATATCTTCAGGGTATATAAAAGAACTCGATAACCTTGAGGCAAATCTAAGAAAAGTAACATATATAGATTATCCAAAAGAACACCCTAGGAAAAAAATAAAAGCTGCAGATATTACTCTTGGCCTAGATATTGATGATGGTCTTTTTGTTTCAAACCCAAAATTAGATTCGCTCCTCAATCTTACAGGTGACCTAGTAAATCTAAAAAATAATTTTAAAACATTAATCCAACAGAAGATGAAAGAAGATAAGAATAAAGATTATAAAGATATAGAAGATCTTTATGACAATATGAACAAAATTACTGATAGATTCCAAAATAAAATAATGGAGATTCGTCAATTTAATTTGGCCAAATTTCTTAATAGAATCCCCAGACTTATAAGAACGGTTGCTCATGATTTAGGAAAACTTATAAAATATGAAATAAAAGGTGCTGATATTTCAGTTGATCGAAATGTAGCAAAAGCCTTAAATTTATCCTTAACTCATATCCTAAGAAACTCTTGTGATCATGGTATTGAAAATACAGAGGAAAGAAAAAGTCTCGGTAAAAACCCCTCTGGAAATATTACTCTTGAAGTTAAAGAGTCGAAAGATAATATAATTGTAAAGGTCCAAGATGATGGGAAAGGTATGGATAAAGACCTTATCCTTGCTAAAGCAATTAAAAATGAATTAGTCGAACCAATAAAGATAAATCACCTTACAGATCAGGAGATCTTTGATTTTATTTTTCATCCTGGCTTCTCAACAGCGGAAGAAGTTACTTCCGTATCTGGGAGAGGAGTTGGAATGGATGTGGTCAAAAATCATATCGATAAACTTCATGGAGAAATTCATATAAACTCCGAGAAGGGGAAAGGTACCGAAATAACAATTACAATACCCGTTCAAAAAACCCTTCTTGTAGAAAAGTTTATGATTGGAGCTCATAAAGGTGAATATGTTGCTTTTCCATCCAAATCCATTATTGCGGTAGAGAATATCGATAAAGACCAAGTCAAATCTATTTTTTCAAATGGAAAATATAATTTTAAAGGTGATGATATTCCTATTTCAACTTACTCTGACTTCTTAGATACTAGTGAGAAAGAAAGTACAAATACCCAAACACCTAAAGTAATCCTAGTTCTTGAGGAAGAAGGAGAAAAACTTGCAGTTGTAATTGAAGAAATAAATAGACAACTTGAAACGGTGGTTCGTCCATTCAATAAAATTCTCCCTAAAATACCTGGTTTTAGAGGTACTTGTTACTTGACTGACGAAACATTTGCATTTGTTATTTCCTCGAGTGAGCTATTTACAAAAATTCTTTCAATAAAAGAAAAAGATAAAGCAGCTTAGTTTAACAATAACTAAAGTAAAAAATATATGAAAAAAGACAACACAAATTTTTTTGAAGATAACATAAAGGCTTTTCATAATATTAGTCAAAACATTAATGATGTAAAAATAAACACTGAAACTTTTTTTGATAATACAAAAAGTGTTATTGATCCATTTATAGCTTTTGTTGAAAAATGCGACTATCCTTACCTTTTGAAAGTATCAATATCATTAAACGAGCTGCTTAAAAAAATAAAAGTTGTTCTCGAGACAAAAAAAAATATATCTGAAGACGACCTTACTATTTTAAAGTTTTTCATTTCTGATAGTTTTAGAGTTCTTGAAAGATACTGTGTAGAATTGAAAAAAGGATTTGAAGATCGAGACAACTTGGTACCAAATAAAAATGAGCCTCTCAAGTTTCTTGATAATTGGATAATAGATAAAAATAAAGACCCTTCTGAAAATCAAGAAGAAGAGACAAAAATAAAAAAAAGGAAATCTCTTTTCTTTACATTCGTCAAAGGTGAGAAGAAATTTGCCATTAACCTTGATCATCTAGTAGAGGTTGTAAATAAAAAAAATGTTATAAAACTTCCCATTAAACAAAAAAAGTTTGCTGGGCTGGTCAGTCTGCGGGGCGAAATCATCCCCATATTAAACTCACCCTATGAAATTGAAAATAAATCGAGCAAGGATGTTGTGCCAATAAATGGTGAAGACCTAAAATCTATTATTGTGATGAATGTCGAAGAAAATATAATCGGCTTGATTGCCGACGCTACAGAAGAAGTGATAGAGCTTGGACCAAAAGAAGTTTACGAACTTGAAACACTAAGTCAAGACAACGAGAAACATTACGTTTTCTATAAATTAGAGGAAGAAGAGATCCTCTTTCTTGATATAGAGGGAGCGTCGGCTGCCTAAAAGACAAATAATCCAAAAAGGCTCCATATTTATAAACAAAAAGAAGCCCTTCCTAAAAAGGGCTTCTTTTTATAATATAAATTCCAGGAAGCCTAAAACGGCCAAAGCACTTCCTTAATGTTGACACAGTTTTCTTACAAAGAATAGCCCTTCATAAAAATATTAAGAAAACCTGTATTTTTCAAAGTTAGGATCTTTAATAAACCAAGAACTCAATACTTGACCTACAAAAAAATAACAATGAGAATAAACCAAAGGAGTACCATGAACAGAACAATGGAAACGGCCCTCTTTGCAGGAGGATGCTTTTGGGGCATCGAGCATTACTTTAAGATGTGCAAAGGTGTGTCAAAAACATGTGTCGGTTATACTGGTGGCCATATTTCAAACCCCACATACGAAGACATATGCACTGGAACGACAGGCCACGCTGAAGCCGTAAAGGTTATCTTTTCTCCTGAATTTATTAACTATCAGTTTCTAGTTAATTACTTCTTTAGACTTCACGACCCTACTACATTAAACCGACAAAAAAATGACACAGGAACCCAATACAGGAGTGCCATATTTTACTTCTCCCAAGAACAAAAAAAGATCGCACTGGAGGAAAAAAATCAATTTGATAAGTACGGTGGGTTTAAAAATCCTGCAGTGACTGAAATTGTTCCAGCTACAACATTTTTTGAGGCTGAGGATAATCACCAGAATTACCTCGAAAAAAACCCTCTAGGTTACAACTGCCACTCCTTAAGAGAAGATTATAAAAAGTAACTTAAAAAGATGTCGTTAGATAATTAAATAAAAAGTCTGAGGCTGCACTCTTTGTTTTTCCATCTAACCAAGCAACGCTTATCTCATTTTTTAGAGGTTTACCACTACCTTGAAATTTAACTAATTTTTGTCCTCTTTTTTGAAGAGCTTCTACAAAATAAAGAGGTAAAACACCGACACCCATCCCTAAAGTGATCATTTTAGAAAGACCACTTACATCAAACAAAGAAGCTCTTAAATTCAAATTAAGCTGAGACATATTGAAATGATGTTTAAACCATGATCTCGTGACAAATGCATCAGGAAGATAATCTAGATAATCTAGATTCTCAAAATAACTCTTTTTATTTTTAATAGGACCAAACTTTACCATATAAGATTCCGAAGCACACATGACTAAAGTCTCATCTGTAATTTTCTTTAACTTAATTCTTTTATCAAAATTAAAATCATCCACAAAAGCAAAGTCCAACCCTCCCGACAAAAGCTCCTTATTAATTGACTGCCCCAATCCATACTTAATTCTATAGGTTACCTTAGGATACTTTTCACCAAGTTTATGCAGCAATGGCAGGACCAAATTGTTTCCAAACTCTATCGGTAAGCCAATAGAAACACTTCCCATTAGCTCCTCTTCTTTTTCAGTTACCCGCAACAAAGTTTGCTCAATCCCTCTAAGGTTTTTTTTACAATTCTCATAGAGGATTGAGGCTTTCTCTGTTGGAAGAAGCCTTTGCTTAACACGATCAAATAATTTTAATTCAAGAATTTCTTCAAGATGCTTAATATTTTGGCTCACTCCTGACTGAGTCATAAAAAGCTCTTGGCTGGCCCGAGTCATACTCTTTGTTTCATAAACCTTTTCAAAAATTCTTAAGAGGTTAAGGTTTATTTTATCAATCAACACGTGGACTCTCCTTAATAAGAAAGGTCTTTGGCTCTTTTATGGGCTTTCTTTATAGCTGTTTTAAAAACCTCTTCTAAATTTCCTCGTTCAAGTTCACCTAAGGCCTCTGCTGTTACACCACCTTTAGAAGTAACCATATTTCTTAACTCTGTTGGAGAATCTGTGCTATTTAGCAACAAAGACGATGCCCCATAAAGCATATATTTTATCATCTTTTCAGCCCCAATACGACTGATACCTTTTTCTTCAAGGTCAGCAATTAAAATTCTTGCAAGCTCAAAGATAAAAGCTGGTCCAGAACCACAGTGAGGTGTTACTAAGTCAATTTGGTCTTCATTTTGAAAAATAAAAAGTTCACCTGAAGAGCTAAATAGCTCTTCCACAAAGTTTTGCTCATTTGCATCCACACTTTTAGAAAAGTAAAGTAATTGAACGCCTTTTCCTATTTGAGAAGGCGTATTAGGCATTACTCTAATTATTTTTGGAGACTCCAATTTTTTACTAATCACTTCTGTGCTCTTCCCGGCCATCATGGAAACAATAACTGCACTACCATTTAAGTGGGGTCTTAACATTTCTGCTAATTCATCAAATTGCTGTGGCTTACATCCAACCAAGTAGAATTGGCATTCTGGTATTTCTACTATTGTTTTACAGGCTTGCCCACCAACCCTTTCAGCAAGCTCAACGGCCCTTTTATTTGTTGGAGTGAAAGTAAAAACGTCCAAGTTTTCAAACTCATTACAAAAACGAGTCACTAAAGCGGCGGCCATATTACCACAACCTAAAACTGCTAACTTTATCTTTTTTTCTTCTTTCAATTTAAATGCTCTCCATCTAAGTCCATTGGAGCTCCATGCCTCATAATATTAACTGCAAAAGCTCTGACTAATGAAATCTGCTCAAAATACTTATCAAAGTCTCTAACAGATGGAGCATCGAGAGGTGTCAAAATACTTTTCATATGCCTATCTGTTGAGGTGCTTTCGGAATAAATAGAGTGAAGAAGATCCTTTATTTTTTTCTCACTAGCATCAACAATATAACTTCTACAGTCAGGATGCTTCAAACTTTCAAGCATTAAAGATTCATTAGTAAAAAATACATCAAAGGAGCTTTTAGAGAGACCATTCTTTCCAAATGAAGACCTTATTGTTTCCCAGAAAGAATAACTTTCCTTACCCCTTGTTAAAACTGTAACACCAACTCCTTTATAAACAGAAATCAGCACATAAAGGAGGGTAGATAAATCTGGTTTTTTATTCAAGCCAAATACGACGATCCCCATTTCACTTAATGAGTAATTATTAAAACTCAACTGCCCCGGTATCATTCTATTCCCAATACTTTCAGATAAGTTTTTTACTTTAACCCAACTTTCCAGTTCTTTTAAAACATCACGAGGCCTGGAGTAAATTCCACCAAACAAGCTTTCTAATGACTTTTCTATTTCTTTAAGGCCTAGGAAGAATATTTCTTCATTTCTGCTTTTCATTGGCTGACTAGAAGAGTTTAAGCATAAGTCGAATTGATAAGCTGATCCTTCTTCCTCTTTGTCTAAAACAAGATCTTCACTTTTTGAAAGCCCTTCTTTAAACAAATGGAAGCTTCCCACATAAGATTTACCTCCAGCCTTAGGGCCTGTCCCCGAGAATTTAAAGCCACCAAAAGGCTCAATGGAAACTCTTGCACCTGTAATTGTTCTGTTTACATAGACATTACCAGATTCAATTTTTGATACGACGTAATCAATATCATCTTGTGATTGTGAGTAAATACCACCTGTTAGAGCGTATTCTGTTCCGTTATAGATTTTAATTGCCTCTTTCAAGCTTTTAAAAGGTATTAAATGAATTATAGGTCCAAATAATTCTCTTATCGCAAAACTTTTTTCATCCAAAGCCCTACTTTTTGGCAATTCAACTACCATCGGGCCAACAGCATACCCCGGGAGGTCCTCATGAACCCTGTTAACAATAACTTCACCACCAAAACTTTCAACCTCTTTCACAATCTCTTCGGCTTGCCCTTTTAATCTATTTTTATCTTCAAATGAAATCACTGGGTTCAAAGTAGTAGAAAAATTAAAGGCCTTTCCAACCTCCATATCCAAGCAAGCCTCTTTTAATCTTTCCTTTAGCCTATCCAAGACCTTTTCATCTACAAGGATACGAGAAGCTGCCGAACACTTTTGCCCCGCATGACCAAAAGCAGAATAAAGAATTCCTGAAACCGTTTCATCCAATTCAGCATTGGCCGTAACAATAATGGCATTCTTACCACCCATTTCAGTTATAACTTTCACAGGATATACATTTCCATGAAGTTCATTCTTGATCATTCTTTGTGAAGCTTTTTTGAAAATAGCGCTACCGACTGCTCTCGATCCTGTAAAAACTATGGCTGCAGTTCGAGGGCTGTTCACAAGAGCATCACCAACAACTTCTCCTTCTCCAGGACAGTGTATTAAAGCTTCTTTTGGAACCCCTACTTCATGAAAAAGATCAATCAATTTTTGGGCAACAAGAGGAGTCTGCTCTGCAGACTTTAATATCACGGTATTTCCAGCGACGAGAGGAGCTGAGACCATTCCGCAAGGAATTGCTAAAGGAAAGTTCCAAGGAGAAATAACAACCGTTACCCCTCTACTTAGAACTTCACCATTTTCTCTTTTTTGAATCACTCCCTCTTCACGGGCATAGAAATCCAAAAAATCTATTGCTTCATCAACATCACCTAATGCCTCTAAAATAGTTTTTCCGGCTTCATATACAATTAAAGACGCGAACTCATTTCTTCTCAAAGTAAGAAGTTCAGCTACTTTAAGAAGAAGTGATGATCTCTCTTGCCAGCTGAGTTTAGACCAAAGTCCTTGATTGTAATATTTTGAAGAAGTCTCGAGAGCTCTTTCAGCATCTTCCTTTGTTCCAAAAGTAATCGACCCTACTAAAATACCCGTATCTGAAGAAGATATTATATCGGTTTTCTCACCTTTTAGCTCAAAAGGGTTTTTATAAAAAGAAGTAAGACCTTTTTCACGAAATGAGATCATACTCTTTTCTACCCAAGCTCTCTCATTTTCATAATACATCCGTACAGGAGAAGTATTAAAAAACTCCTTTATAAGACTTGAAGAAGTTATTTCTCTTTTTAAGTTTCCTTTTTCTCTTTTGTTTAAGTGAACATTTGTTGGAGTAGAAAGGCCTTTTGCCGATTTATGAGATCTCATTATAGTCAGCACACCAACTTGAGAAGAGTTTTCCATAATCCTTCTTACAAGATACGCCATGCCGACAATGAGGCTTCCAACTGGAACATAATTTCTCACGGCCCATCCCATTTGACCTAAAGACGTAGACAAAGCTTCGTAAGTCATATGAAGGCATTGATGCTCGAACTCTGGTGTTTCAGCAAAGTATTTTTTTTGAATCACTTTAGCAAAGCAATGATCTGAAAAATTATGGGACGCTAAACAAAGAAGCAGATGAGGTGATGCTTCAAAGGTTCTTATAATTAGCTGCCTGAAGTGTAAATCGGTCTCCTCCTTATTGAGAAATTGGGGAGCTTCTACACTATGGGCATCACTCTCAAAAGTTTCTGCATCCCAATAAGCTCCTTTTACTAACCTTATAGGCATCGTCAAGCCTCTAACCTTTGCAAGAGAAAGAACTTCCTCAAAATGAACAAAAGCATCCTTTAAGTACGCTTGAATAACAATTCCTGTTGCAGAAAATGTCTTAAGCTCGTCTGTTTCCAAAAGAACTTTTTTATAAATTTGAAAAACAATATCACGATAGTGAATATGTTCAGCATCGATATTGATAAAAACATCTTCTTTTTTTGCTTCTAATAAAATTTTTATTAAACGAGGAGCAACACTCCGGTAGGTATAATCAAATGCGTAGGGCTTAAAATCGGAGGACAAAGCGGACACTTTAATTGAAACATGGGCCCGATTCACACCTGCTTTATTCTTTGCACCTTTAGGAACATGGGAAGAAAACCCTTTAATTAATTTTAAAACCTCATCAAGGTAGTGATCAGCTTCTTTTTCTGAAACAACAAGTTCACCCAGTTGATCTAGAGTTGCATCTCTTCCACTTTGGTAAAGTTTACCCAAAGACTCAGAGGCGAGCTCTATACTTTCACCAGCGATAAATCTTCTTGCCAAAAAGCGAACGGAAGACCTTATGGTTTTTGCCAAAAATAATGCTGGCGTTAGAGAAGCTAAGATATAAAAGAGGTATAAGGGAAAAAATAGAAACAAAGGTATGGCCTTTGCTTGACCTTTCCTCTCTTTAGCTTTGGCTGTTTTTGAATCATCTAATAATCTTCTAACGGACTCCAGCAAAATTCTTTTTACTTCATAACCAGACAAATCATAATCTAGAGAAGGGAGTATTGCTAAAAATTTTAACAAGTGAATTCTGATCAGGGCATATTCTGCGGTAAGAGATAAACCAAAATCGCTTACTCTCTCAAACAAACTCGGATTATACTGGTTAAGAAGCCTTAATATTTCTTTGACCAATTTTTTATTTTCAACTTCTATATCCGATGTATATTTTTTTTCTGTTAGTAAATCTGGAAGTTTGTAGTTCGAAGTTAAAAGTTCTATCTCTGAAGGAGTATCTGCTATTTTTAAAGAAGCTAATTTATCAGCATGATTTTTAAAAGCCTCAAATTTTTCTTCTTCATTGGAAGCTTCCGGCCAAGAATAGTTTTCAAGTTCAGTAATTAAAAATAGCTCTCTTCCTAACCTAGGAGAACTAATTCTTATTTTCTTCTCATCGAAAAAAAAGCCTACAAGGAAAGGTACAGACTTTATATGAAGCTGCTTTCTAAAATTGTTTTTTCTTAAATTTGTTAAATTTAGAAAAATTTTCTTAATACTTTCCGATAAATAACCACGATCGTCTAAAAAAAAGGGTGTCAAATGCTTATAAAAGCAAAAAGTCCAATCTTCGGCGCCCAACTTTAAAGGGACATCGTTAATTTCTTCAACCGTCATCATTCGGCCTCCAGAAAAAGTAAATATGCTTAATGTTCCAGATAAGAGCTATGAACTAAAGAAGCAAGTCTTTTTTTATCTTTTCTAAAATGGCCTGTAAATCTGAACTCGCAGAGAAGTCTATAGTTCCAGGAAAAATATGGGTCGCATGAGTTTTTGATGGCTCTACCCATTCATCATGCATTGGCTTGACCTGCTTATAAAATTGATCTTTTACCCCTTGCTCAGTTCTTCCTCTTTCCTTTGTATCCCTCTCAAGACGCCTTTGAAACCTAACATTCTCAGGTGCGTCAATAAAAAAAGAAAGATCCAGTTTTCCCCTCACTTTTTCCTGAGACAAAATTAAAGTTCCATCAATAATCACGAGCTTTTTAGAGGAAACTTTTTGAACTTCTTCGGACCTCTTATGAGTAGCAAAATCATAAATAGGAATTGAGACCTCTCTGCTTTCTTTTAGGTAACTGACACACTGACCCATTAATGAAAAATCTATACTATCCGGGTGATCAAAATTGACACTTCCCCCATCGCAATCAAATTTATGACTTTGATCAATATAAAAACTGTCTTGTGCTAAAACAGCAGCATCGTCACCAAAGTACTTTTTTAAAAAATGCGTAAGAGTTGTCTTTCCAGAGCAACTACCACCGGCCACACCAAGAACTAAAACTGATTCCATGAATAACATCCCCAAAGAGCACTAAGCAAAAGCCATTTCACCAAAACCTAGGAAGACATCTGATTTATAGATGCTTTCCATTATTAATTTGGTACAAGCGGTCACCGGCATCTCCCAACCCTGGTACAAGATATCCGTTCGAATCAAGCCCCTCTTGACATCCTGCTGCAAAAATCTTCACATCAGGGTGAAAACTCTTAATTTTTGATACACCAAGCTTGGATATCAAAAGAGTTAGCATCCTAATTTCACCAACATCATATTGTTTCAACCTATCAATTGAAGCAATCACAGTATCGGCTGTCGCAACAAGAGGATCAAGTAAAAGGATATTTTTATCTTGAACATTGTCAGGCAATCTAAAATAATACTCGACGGTATTCTTTATAAATTTGTCTCTATAGATGCCAATATGCCCCGCAGCACTAGAAGAAAAAAGAGAAAGTATTGGGTCTAACATACCGTTACCTGCCCTCATAATAGAAACAAGAACTGGCCAGTCAGCAATAAACCTTGCTTTTGCAAACTCCTCCATAGGAGTTTGGACCTCTTTTTCTTCTTGGATAAACCAGTCCCTGCAAGCTTCATAAGCCAATAATGGGCTCAATTGCTGCACAATTAAGCGAAACTCTGGGGAAGTTGTTTCAACCTTTCTTAAAAGGCCTAATTTATGTTGAACGACTGGATGCGAAACGATCTCTAAATTCTCACTCATCTTCTAATTCCTTAAAAAAGTTTCAACAAGCACATTAATTAAAAAACAGTTCCATCACTTTTCAGCTTAAATGGTGGTGATCCATCCTCTCTCAATTTTTTGGCAATTTTTCTTCCAGCGTGCCATGTCCCGCCTTCTAACATTTTTGCCAAAGGAAAACTCTCTTCATCAAAGTTTTTCATTTTCCTAATTTGTGCAGCTAACCTATCAAAAGTTGCAATTGTAAGGGCCCTCCACTCGACAATAATTTCAGAGTCAGGCCCAAAAACCTGATTTAGGAAATCCGTATTTTTAGGGCGTATTAAACCTAAATCTACAAGCAATCCCCCATTTCTATATTCAGCCAGCGCCGTTAATTCGCCAACATTTTTCACCTTCATACCACTTTCCTCAAGTAGCTCTATAAGAGAATAAGTCAACCATTGAGATAACTTATGAAAAGGAATGAGGCCTTCCCAAGATCCTTTAGGACCTAAGAGCGGATGCTCCCAGACATCCCCAAGAGGAATGCCATTTCTCTCTACCCTAGATGGCCAAATTTTATTTAGAGAATACAAGAGAGTTTCCAAGATTTGAGATGCTGTTATATTATTCCCAAACTTGTTTTCCCAATAGGTCAGCAAACCTCCAGGCCTTTGATTGGGAAAATAACCTTCATTTTTCCCGAGTTCCTCTCCTAAAGAATGCAGCAACCGTAAACGTCCAGAAAGACCAGTTACAGGGTTATCAAGGCTATCCTGCATTAAACTTCCAAGGTCTTCCAAACTTATCTTTAGGAGCCCCTCAGAGTCTACCTGATAAGGCTTCTTTGGGTCGCTTGAGAAAAAACCTTTTTGAAAGCCTTTGATGCTCATAACAGCAAGGCCTTCAGACCTACTCCAAGTTCTACCATTAGACTCCTCTCTATAACTCCAATTTGGATCAACTCCTGCATCAAGAAGAACGGAAATAACAACCAAATCTAATTTCGCTAAAGCCTTTTCTTTAGGCCCTAAATCACCTAAAAGCTTTTCCAACTGTTCTAGTCTTCTAATCCCTCCTACATCGAAGTGCCCCCACCTAGAATGAAAAGGTATATTTCCATCTGGATAATTCTTTTCTGTTACATCCAAAATGTACTGAACAACATCATCTATTTTTTCGGGGAAAAGGTGAAAATGAGTTCTACCTTCCATCAAACAATTAAACAAAAACTCTGCTTTATCCCTAATTGCACCGGTTGAAAAAATGTATTTGAGGTTATTATCAGAATCATCAGTCATCTAGGTCTCTTCCTTTTACCTTATCAAGTTCCTTTACACTAACGCGGTCATCTGAATCCTCTGGTACATAATAACCTGCAGCTTTTTTGGCTTCAATTTCAACGCGTGCATCATCTGGAACCAATTCGTCTGGTATTGAAATCCTTTTATCAACTTTGATGCCACTGTTTACGATCGCATCATACTTCATATCGCTCATAGATATTAAGTTATGAATTCTTTGAATGCCAAACCAGTGAAGAACATCCGGCATGAACTCCTGAAACCTTGCATCAACAACACCAGCGACACATTCAGTCCTATGAAAGTAATTGGATGCTGAATCCCCTCCAGATTGTCGCTTCCGGGCATTATAGACTAAAAACTTTGTGACTTCACCTAGGGCCCTTCCTTCTTTCCGAAAATAAACAATAAGACCTACACCACCATTTTGTGCTGTTTTAACAGCTTCCTCAATTCCATGAGTTAGATAGGGTCTACAAGTACAAATATCGGAACCAAAAACGTCGCTTCCATTACATTCATCATGAACCCTACAGGTAAGTGTGACCTTAGGGTTGGATAGATTTTTAGGATCACCAAATATATAAGCCGTTGAACTCCCTATTGGGGGAAGAAGAATTTTTAAATCAGGCCTTGTTACAAGCTCAGGAAACATTCCTCCTGTCTCCTCAAAGAGGACTTTCCTCAAATCTCCTTCATCTACCCCAAACCTTTTTGCTATTCCTGGTAAATACCATACGGGCTCAATAGCGGCTTTGGTTACCTTTATATCATTGGAAGAAAGTAACAACTTCCCATCAGGCTTGAGTCTTCCCTTTTCAATAGCTTCAGCTATTTCAGGAATTTGAAGGTGAGCCTGGGTAACTGCTATTGTAGGAGCTATATTGTAACCCTTACTAATATAAGGATCAAAAGTTTTACTTACACTTGCGCCCCAAGGATCAAGAGAAACTATTTTCTTCGGGTCTGACCAAGAATCGAAAGGTCCCAGCTCTGTCGTCATATCGGTATTTTTTAAGTCTGGTTTATGATCCCTTTCGTATTGACCTGAAGCTATAGATAATGCTCTGTAAACGGTATAAGAACCACTGTGAGTTCCTATAGCATTTCTATTCTCTTTTTCAGAGATTGTCCCTACAATAGGACCTCTTTCAATAGGGTCTTTAGCCCCCCACTTGATCTCAATCGATTTTTTAAATATTTGTTTATAATGTGAAGTAAGGACAACATGTGAACTTTTCTTAAATTTTTCCATTTATTTCTACCACCTTAATAAATATCTTAAAAGTGTATGATGTTATTCATAAAGGGACAATATTGACTATGAAGTGTCATTAATTTTAAAATATCATCCATGATAATGGACTTACTCAAAATTATCATTTTTTACACAATTCTATGCTTATGTAATAATCTTCACTCTAAGACAAAAGGGCTCCTTTATACTTTAGAAGACCTAACAATTCTTAAAAAACAAAAAAACTATTTTGAGTTTCTCAATCACGCACTAGACATAAGACCATCCAAAAGAGACAAAAATTGGGAGAAAATGGTCCAAGATATGGCAACTGGCTTTATTTCATCAACTATACAAAAAAAACAAATTTCAAAAGATCATTTTTTATTTATAGAAAAGCTTCTATCATGGCCCTCTTTAAAAAATGATGAATTTTTCATAATTAAAAGAAACCAATATGGTTATAAATTTATTGAAAAATGCTTCAAAGAAAAAAGAAAAAACAGTATTTGCCAAAAATTTCTTCTTGAGTTTTGGTACAACCGTAAAGACCCTGAATTAGGTTTAAAACTAGGAAAAATTGTTCAAAAACAAAAATTAAATATTGAAGCATGGCAATTTTATGAAAGTGCTACAAAAAGCCCCTTTTCAACGTTTTTTTGCAAAGATAAAAATCTTAAAACAGCTCTTTTCAAAAAGACTATAAATTTGCTCAATAAAAATATAATTGAGGAAAAAAAAGAAATTTCTTTATTAAATAAATTAGCTCACTCCAACTGCTGGAAAACTTTCCTGCCAACTCTTAAAAAGTCTCTTTACTCTGATCAACAAATTAACAGGGAGCATGCCTTTAAAATTCTGGATTTAAAAAAATCTTTATCACAACTTGAAAGAGATACATTTCTAACCTTCTATATATTGAAAGGTCCTTTGGTAGGAAAAACATTTAACCAAGCATGGAATACAGTCAGGGATTTAGGTCAATCATTTACCAGAAGAATGAAAGTCATTGAAAAAATTCATAAAATGGACCCTCTACCCGATGATATATTTGCTTTAGCTACACCTGTCAAAAAAAAGACTCTTATAAAGTTCATGTATAAAAATGTGCCAGAATACTTTAGTCTTTATGCAAAAACATGCCTTAATTACCTGAAAGGAAAAAAGTTCAAAGCAGGGAATCCAACTTTTTATTGTAAAGAATTCTTTCAAATTTCTGAGGCTAACCCTTGGCCATCCCTTAGGGCCAAGGCTGAATATAAGAGTCTGGTTTTAAAACTAAAAAAGGGAAGCTTATAAAGCTCCCCCTTAAAAACTAAAAGTATTTAGCTTAGGTGCTTACCTATAAGACCAGCTAATTCAAACATTGTAACTTCACTTTTGCCTTTAAAAACAGGCTTAAGCTTATCATCCGCAAGTATATTTCTTTTATTTTTAGGGTTTTGAAGGTTGTGTTTTTTAATATAATCCCAAATTTTCTTAATTACCTGAGTCCTAGGTAAAGCTTTTTCACCTACAACGGCAGCCAATTCCTTAGAAGGAGTCATTGGCTTCATGAAAGCTTCATTTGGCTTTCTTGCTGATTTTTTCTTAGCCACTTTTTTCTTAGCTGTCTTTTTCTTAGCCACTTTTTTCTTAGCTGTCTTCTTAGCTGTTTTCTTAGTTGTTTTCTTAGT
>DKQD01000046.1 GCA_002474345.1 Bacteriovoracaceae bacterium UBA7317 | reverse complement strand
GTTCGATCCCAGTCGTCTCCACCATTTTAAAGTTAAGTTCCTAAAATTATTCAAGAGTAAAATAAAAAAATTTGGTTTACCTAGCGCTACCCAGCTGTGTCTTTAAAAGGTAGCACTTTTCCTTCTCGAGTTGACTCGTTAAACCTCTTCGAACTTTCCTCAACTTGAAGATCTGTTATCTTAGCATAATGCTCTGTTTGCTCTGTTTGCTCTGTTTGCTTTGTGCTTGAATGGCCTAAAATTTTGGAAAGGTTAAATTGGTCTTGGGTCAACATTCGAAACTTTGTATTAAAACTATGTCTCATTATTTGTGGGAGGTTTTGGATGAGCTAGGACGCTTGAAATTCAACAATTAGCTTTGAGATTAGTTATTAGTTATATAAAACCAAATCTAATTATAAAAAACTATATAACTAAGAGTATGACCTTAAAAAAAATTTAGTTAATATTTTTCCTGAACAACCTCTTAGTATTTTAAAATAATTTACCGATAAATAAGCAAACCATCACTTAATTTTTTCAGGTCAAGATGGGTATGATTTTCAAAAAAAATAAGAGTGATCTTCGCTTTAGTAAGCAAAATAATATCATTGCCGCTTCTTCAGTTTTATCAATGATAATTTTAATTATTTCCATAAATCAAGCTCACCATTATATTTCATCTAATTGGAAGCCTATATTCAACCCTATTTTTTTACTAATACCTTCACTTTTTCATTTTTTATTTAATTATTTACAGCCTTGGAATTCTTTAGGGCAGAGTCCTAAAGTTTATATGGCCTTAGTTTTATTTTCTTATCCTATTATTTTAACTCCCTTTGTTGTGAGTATAGATGATAATTTGAACGGTTTTTTTTTAATTCTTATAAATATTTTAGGTGCTTTATATGCCATCGGATTACTAAAATTTCTTGGTTTTTCTATATTTTTATTATCTTTTTATGGATATACGGCTTTATGTTATAAAGTTTTTGGCACTAAAATTCAAATTGATGACTTATCTTTGATCCCTTTAGGTAGCGTATTTGTTATTATAGGTTCATTAGTTTCAGAAAATTTAATTCGAATTCGAAAGAGAGTAAAAGAGTCTCTCGAAAATGAAAAGAATCTAACTGATGCTCTTGAAGATGCGAGGTTAGGTTTAGAAAAAATGGTTGAGCAAAAAACGAAAAGTTTAAAAGGTCTCATTGATAATTTAGGGCAAGGATTTTTTGTCATTGATAAAAAAGGTATTATTCAAGAAGATGCAACTCAAATTACTAAAGACTTTTTTAATATTGATCCTGTTGGTAAAAGCCTATCAGAGGTTTTAAGACTCGATGGTGAAAAAAAAGATGTTTTCGAAAAATGGATTCGAAACATATTTAGAGGTATTTTATCTTTTAAAGACCTAAGAGTTCTAGGACCTCAATCCTTTGAATCAAACGGTCGCTATATTGACCTTGACTATAAACCTATTTACGTTGAAGGCTCAAAAAGAAAAATCGATAAGGTTATCTGCGTGGCTACTGACAAAACTCAAGAGGTAGAATTAGAGAGAAAAATTGAATTAGATAAACAGAAAGCAGAATTCATCACAACTTGTCTACAAAACCCCGTAGAATTTGTTGATTTAATGGATGACACTTTGGAACTTTTAGAAGTCTATCCTACTATTAAAGATATGGACGAAGGTGAGCTTTTTAGAAAGTTCCACACTCTTAAAGCTCGCTATGGACGATTTGGAGCAAAGGAACTTACTTATTATATTAATAAAGTAGAAACTGGAATATCAAAAGGAGAGCTTGATAAGTTAGACTCTAAAGTTAATAAATTTGACAGAAAACTCAAAGAGTTTTTTAAAAAGAATCGCCTCATTATCGAAGCTGCTAATAAATTTATGGTGAACAATGGACAAGCTGTTCAAGTTTCAGAAATGATGGAAAAGATCAAAAAGAGTGAGACTTTGGATGATTTGGAGCTCGACCTATATAAAAACTACCTCCTATCAGATATAAAAGAGAAATTTGAACGATACAAACCACTTATAGATGAATTAGCAGAAAAGCAAAGTAAGGTCATAGATACGGAGTTTTCTGGAGACGAAATCAAAGTTGATACCAACAAATACTCCAATCTTATCAACACCTCAATTCATCTTTTCAGAAACATGGTCGATCATGGAATTGAGACTGAAGATGAAAGGATCGAAAAAACTAAGCCGCAAAGAGGTCAAATAAAGGTTGATTTTAAAAATAATGGAGACACTTTTATTATTCAAATGACAGACGATGGTGGCGGCATTGATCCAGAGAAAATAAAAGATAAAGTACTTGAAAAAGGCTTAAAATCTGAAGAAGACCTCCAAAACTTAAAAGATTCTGATCTCGTTGATATGATTTTCCTCCCTGGCTTTTCAACCAAAGAAAAAGTCACTGATGTCTCGGGTAGAGGTGTGGGAATGGATGCTGTCAGAGAGGAAGTGGAGCGGCTTGGAGGGACTATCTCAGTTAGCTCTAAGATTGATGAAGGGACCAAGTTTACGATCGAGTTGCCTGTATTGAGCTGAATAAAATTTAAATTTTGGTAATGTTACTCGATACAAATTATGACCTAAAAAACATTATATCTTAAGCTCCACCCTTATTTTGCAACATGCCTTAAAAAAAACGCTGTTTTCAAAACTTTATATAGATCTTTTACTCAAATTGAGCTTCATACTGATGACGCAACAATTGCACGGCATCGGGGTGAAATCATTGGATCAAATACTTCAATAATATCTACAGAATACCCTCTTTCATTCAGATAAAGAGCTCTATCACAAAGAATATAAAGCTCTATTAACTGACCGAGGTATCTCCGTATAGCATAACTAGCCGAAATATATTTTAATAATTCAATATTTTTTAAGCTTTCATAAAATAGTTTTGTTTCTTTTTTTTCAGGTAAGGGAATTTCAGGAAAGTATTTATTCAAACAAATTTCAAGATAATCACTAAAAGTATTCTCATAAAGGCTTTTTCGAGAATTACTCATAGAAAAAAAATCTGAATGACCATTTT
>DKQD01000112.1:21844-30443 GCA_002474345.1 Bacteriovoracaceae bacterium UBA7317 | reverse complement strand
TCAATGAAAAAAGAGGTGAAAAGATTCCTCTCATAAGGCAGTTTCTTTTAGAAATAAAAGCGGTAGGGAAATCGCCCTCCTCACTAGACGAAAAAGAAAGCATTAGAGAAATTATTAACCTTTTTGAAAAGACAAAAGAAAAGTTTAATGATGAAAGAGCAAAGTGCTTAACTCTCGCCAACCAAATGGAAAAACTACAAGAAATAAGAGGTGAGAGTGAAATGGCCGCTCAGCCTAAAATTGATCATCAACTCCTAGAAGGCCAGGTAGAAAAAATAGTCGATTGCCAAACTATGCCAACAGGCCAAGAGCTTGAGCGGCTTCTTAGTTAATAAATATTCGCTTCAGTTTTTGGGCCTTCCCCAACTTTAGCGATGGCCTGACCCATATAAGTCGTTATTAAATGACAAAAAGACCCATCCGGCTGAGAAATTGTAGTAAAAGGTGTGGGTCTTTTAGACTTTGGGTCTGAGATAATATCTATAATAACCCTCTTTTTTTGACCGATGGCCTGACCACAAATTTCGGCAGTCATATTTTTTTGATTATCACTTATACGGCTAAAACTGTTGATTTTTACAGTCTTCGCCTCTTCACCAAAGACCGATCCTGAAATACTAAGAAAAGCAAGAAAAACTAACTTTTTCACTTTATCCTCCTTGATATTAAGTGGTTTAATTAGGTTTTTCTATATTGAAACAAACATCTGTAGAGTTCGTCCACAAGATCTCTTTGAAATACTATTCTTTTCTGAAAAGAATCCCATTCCACCTTTTCTTTTAAATAGGAAATGATGGGAGATATTTTTTTATTATAATTCTCTTCAACTTTTTCTCTTTTATTACTAAATCTCCTTACGATCCTATTCTTTTGAAATTTATAGTAGGGAGCAAACATATCCTTTTCACTACCCACCAACTGTAGCTTTACCTTTTTATCATTTTCCAACTTTTTAAGCATTGCTCTCTTACTTGAGTATATTTTAAAATAATTACCAATAGAGCCCTGTATTTTTGGCAATTCACTTCTTTTTACGTTTTCTTTATTAATAGAAAGCTTGAAAAATTTTTGATTTTTTAAACTGCCGATAACCCTTCGCATAACTTCTTTTTCATGATCTGAACTCCAGCTACCTTGGTTAAAAAGTTTCATCCAAGTCGACCTATTCCATCTCACCCTTATTCGCTTTTCAAATGGTTCATCTAAAACAAAAAGTAAAGGTTGATCGACCTCTTCAAAATAAACTTCATTTAACTTATCTTTGGGAATACGACTATTAAAGAGTATCATTCTTCTCAGCATTAATTGCAGCTGATCAATAAACAAATTGAAATCTTTCGTTTTGTATGAAAGAACAAAAAGAATCCTCTGAGCAAGAACATCAAAATTACTTTTTTCCCTTTGATAGTAGAGCCCTCTTTCCTTGGCCTGATTAAAATCACCTCTTTGATAAGCTGTAAGGCTTTTCAAAAAATCAAGGTGGATCCAACTTTTAATCGACTTTTCAAGCTGAGCAGTGGTTTTTGTTAGTCCATCCCAGCGCTGCCATGAGACTTGAAAGTTAGAGAGCGTATGAAGAAGATATGGACTCTTAATTTTTTCTACTTCCTTTTCAATAGCAAGGAGATCGTCCCCTTTCTTGGCAGTTTTCACTAGCTGAACCTCTTTATGAAGAGGGGGAAAGAATTTAAGGCCGCAATATAAAGAGAGAATAAAAATTGGTAATGCAAAAGCCAAGGACCAATCTTTTTTTTCAGCTTTCTGACTGCAACCTTGATAGAAGGAAAAAACAAAGGCCAACATTGTGAATAAGGGTAAGCGGACTGCCAACATTCTTGGCGCCATAGAAAAACTGGCGTGAATAAAATACCCCAAAAAAGCAAAGAGGAGAGCAGCTCCTATTACCTGCTCTTTTTTGTTTTTTTCATTTCTCATTGAGTTTAAAAGAATTGAGAAAATCAAAATCCAAAAACCTAGTTTAATAGTTAGCCCCAGCAGACCTCCTTCCTGAAGAGTCTCTAAAACCTCAGAATGAGCATGAGAAACATGTTTTCCTGACTTTGAGTAAGTCCTCCAGTCAGGTCGCCGATGCTCAAAAAAGAGCTGATAACTTGTACCAGGTCCATGACCTAAGAAAGGGGACTTTTCAATAGAATTAAGAGTGGCCTTATACACATTAAGACGAGGACCCCACCCTTTTGAAGTAGTTAACTCCAAAAAGCGGGATTGACTACTCAAATCACTTCCTTTGACAAAATAAAAACTTAAGATAAGAAAACAAATGCTAAAGCAAATCAATGCGATCTTCTTTAAAGACACTTCTCTCTCTCGCCATAACCAGTAAAGAATACTAGAAAACAGGGAGACTCCATAAGCAACCAGTCCTGCTCGTGACCCGGTAAAAAATATTCCAGCGCTGCCCAAAGTGACTACGCATAGGAGAAACTTTCGAGAAAAGAGAGTCTGCTCTTTGTCTTTTGAAAGTTGCGAGGCAAAAAGGAGATTACAAAAAAAGGGAAGAATAAGGACTAGAAAACCTGCAAAAAAATTCGAGTTTCCAAAAGTTGAGTGAACTCTGTCAATGCCTAGGGATAAAAAGTTATTTGGCTGGAGACCAAACCTTTCTAAAATAGACCAAACTGATGTAAAAATGACCGTTATCCCCACCCACTTAAATAAAGTGAGCCAATCCTCACTTCGTTTTAGTTTTTTATATAGGAAATAACACCAAAGGGCAGATGCAAGAATCGAACACAACTCAATCCAAGAAAAAAAACTAAAATAGTCCTGGTTTAGAAGCCATCCTCCAAATGTACCAACTAGCGGCAACAAAGATATTGTTAAAACAATTAAAGGTGATAGTTTCCTTGGAGCAGGTTTTCCATTTTTAAGGAGTTCAGTATTGGTTATTTTCTTTTCAAAAAGAGAGAAAGTAAAAAAGAGAAGAATTATAAAAAGAAAAACAAAGAGTTTAAAAAGGTTTTGGTTACGAAAAACGTAGGAGCTGGCAAGTGATGTTACCAAAAAGCCTAACCCGGATATCAATCCCCAATTTATTAGCCTGACCACTTCCCCTCCTCAATAAGCGCCTGAACCTTTCACATAGAGTGAAAAATCGTCTTCCTTTATTATATTTAGGGCATAATTAAAGCCAATGGAAAGACTTCAGTCAATCATTCAAAGACATTCTTCTATAAAAAAAAAAAAATTTATAAACAGGTAAGATTTTCCTCAAGGAATTTTTTTCCCCACCGAAATCCCCCATAGAACATTTATCACGGATTTTGATAACAAACCTTAGAGCAGGAAGCTTGATAATTCTCACCCCACTCGGTCGAGTATTAAATTCCAGTAAGGATATTTTACATTCACTCAAGGAGGACACAATGGGTCTAAGGATTGCAACCAACACGGCTGCATTGGCCGCACAAAGGTCTATGAGCCAAAACTCAGTCAGACAAAACGATGCACTAGCTAAACTCTCTTCAGGAAGTAGAATTAACAAAGCCGCTGATGATGCTGCCGGGCTCGCGATGAGTGAAAAATTGAAGGCAAACATCAAAGGTGGAATACAAGCAACGAGAAATGCTAATGATGGTATTTCCATGCTTCAAACAGCTGAAGGTGGTTTAAACGAAGTTTCTCGAGTACTTATCCGTCTTAGAGAACTAGCTGTTCAATCATCTTCCGACACCGTCGGAGATAAGGAAAGAGAGTTTGCCAACCTCGAATTCCAAAACATGAAAAAAGAAATCGAAAGAATTTCGCAAGTTACAGAGTTCAACGGCTCGAAGCTTTTGAATGGTGAAGGACTTAATGGAACTGGAGACTCTTATGATATTCAAGTTGGTGTCAGAAACAACCAATTTGAAGATAGAATCCAGTACAATGCCGGTATGATTAACTCAACCCTATCGAGCCTCTTTGGCGGCGAAACGGCAAGACAAGATCAAGTCGACGCTCAGTTGGCCTTAAGGCAAAAATTAAATGATATCGATGCTCAGACTTATGGCCACGACAGGGAAAGAGTTGAATTGAGAAAGGCTGCTCAAGCTGAATATGTTGACAGTCTTCAAAATGGGGACAATATGCCATCTGAACTTAGTGTTCAAAGTAAAGAATTGTCTCAATTAAGCTTAAGGTCTATTGATAACGCAATTCAGAGAGTTTCAAACCAAAGAGCGGAACTTGGTTCAGTTCAAAACAGACTTGGATCAGTTATTGCTAACCTCCAGGTTTCAAACGAGAACTTAAGTGCGACGAACTCTCGTATTAAAGACACTGAATACGCTGAAGTAACGGCCGAGAACGTGAAGCTTAACATTCTTAACCAAGCTAGTACATCTGTTCTTTCTCAAGCAAATGCTCAAGGACAAAGTGCACTAAGGCTTTTAGGCTAATTACAAAAAAGTTAGAATCTATAGGGGTGGGTTTCTTGCCCACCCCTTTTACCCACTCCTCTGCTTGGAAAAAACTACCTTCTCACATTTTAACTCACAGCGAACTATAATGACACAAAACGATATATCTCTTCTCATGAGGTTTTTATATGAAAATTGCGAGTAATTATATTGGGATTAATCATAAAAGAGAAAAAGCAAGAGATGACTTCCAAGCTGAGCTCAAAAAACTTAAGACGAAAAAAACTGAAGAGGTTGATAAAATAAAAAATGACTATGACCAAAGGCTTAAAAACAATATAAGGGCCAACAGAGAATGGGCCGCAACAACAGTAAAAGAAAAAGAAAAAGAATTTATTTCTGAGCTCCAAAGACAAGCAAATAGCTATAACATTGATAGAAACAACTTAATAGAAGACTTTGAAGATCAGATATCTAATATAAATAAATCTCATCAAAATACAATGAAGCAGCATGATGAAAGAACACAGTCCCTCTTAAGAGAAAATGCAGACCAACTTTCTCAAAAGTTTAATGAAAGACTTAACAGATTTAAAGAAAATGCAAGAAAAGATAAGCTTCAAGGTATAGAAGATATATATAAAGAGTATAAAGCGGAACTTAAAAGAGGAAAAGAGATTCATAAACTTCAGCAAAGCCACGCCCAAAATATGTACCGAAATAATCTTATAGATATTCAATCTCAAAATAGGATTCAAAGTCAAAAACAAGAGAATGCCTTACAAAATGTTGTTGAAGACGCTCGTTATGAAAGAGGGAAGCTCATTAGAGAGTATGAAACTAAGCTTGGAGTAAGATAAAAAAGCCCGACCACTGCGATCAACTGAGCAATTCAATCACCCTCTTTATTTTGAAAAAAAAGATAAAAAAGAGATTTATTTCTAAAGGAAATTTTTTCCCCTCCGAACTGCCTCCACAACTGCAAAAGAATTGAAGACAAAGATCGTCTTCTCAAGCAAGTAGGCTTATTGTCCCAAAAAGGGACTCGTTCCACAGATGGAATCTTACTTAAGGTTATTAACTAAGTAGATGACAAGGGGGAACAATTATGGGTCTACGAATTAATACCAATGTCGCGTCTATCGCTGCACAAAAGAACCTAAGACAAACTTCAGAAAAGCAAGGTAGTGTCCTTCAAAAATTGGCCTCCGGTAACAAAATTGTTAGGGCGGCAGATGACTCTGCTGGTTTGGCCATCAGTGAAAAAATGAAGGCACAAATCAGAGGTACTAACCAAGCGAAAAGAAACGCTGAAGATGGTGTTTCCATGGTTCAAACTGCAGAGGGTGCTTTAAATGAAGTTTCTGGAGTTTTAATCCGTTTAAGGGAACTTTCAATCCAATCTGCTTCCGACACTGTTGGTGATACCGAAAGAGAATTTATGGATTTGGAATACCAAAACTTAAAGCAAGAAGTTGAAAGAATTTCAAGGACTACTGAATTTAACGGAAAAAAGCTTCTTCAAGGCGGCGACTCAACTTATGATTTTCAAATTGGGATTAACAATATTCCTTTTGAAGATAGAATTTCTTATGATCAAAGTAAATCTAATGCTTCACTAGACAGTCTTTTTGATGGTGACGCAGATTCTATTACTGTTGTTTCTAAAGAGTCTGCTCAAGGAACTTTAGAAAAGCTTGATAAGGCCATTCAAAATGTTTCAGGTCAAAGAGCTGTTATGGGTTCTATCCAAAATAGGCTTGGATCTACCATTAGAAACCTAGAGGTTTCTGCAGAGAATATCTCGGCCTCTAACTCTCGTATTAGAGACACTGATTATGCTGCAGCAACGGCAGACAACACAAGGCTCTCCATTCTTGGTAGTGCTGGTAGTGCTGTTCTTGCTCAAGCAAATGCAAATGGCCAAAATGCTCTTAGACTCATTGGTTAATACCTAATAGTTAATAATTAGGAAATAGAAAGGCTTGCCTACCTAGGCAAGCCTTTCCTTTTTTTTTACCATTATTTTTTATATTAAAGAACCAATACTCTGGCCCCGAAAATTACAATGACCATTTTTAAAAGGGGATAATATGGGTTATGGATTTGGGGCCTATAAAAAGACATCAATAACAACTGCTTCAAGAGAAGAAGTACTTCTTATGCTCTATAGAGGGGCCATTAAAGAAGCCAAAAAGGCCATTTCTGCTCTCGAAAAAAAGGATGTTTTAGAAAAAGCAAAACATATTGGAAAATTTCAAGATATTATTATTGAGCTTTCCGAATCACTCGACTACAGCGTAGACGAGAGGGATAACGTTACAGTTGCCCAAGATTTAGGTCGTCTCTACGATTACATATGCTCAATAGCAACTCAAGCCAGCTTTAAAATGGATCCCGAACCTATGAAAGAGTGCTTAAAACTTGTTCAAACCCTTTATGATGGTTGGAATGAAGCCATTACCAATCTAAAAAAAGAAAATCCTCAATCCCCCTAAGCTATACCTTGTTTGTAAATTCAAAGTTTATAAAAGGCAGGGAGTTAGTATGAGAAAAAACAGGCTTAGACATTTGACTCTAACTTCTTTTCTTTTTTTTACCTCTATACCAAAATGTTATAGTCAAAGAGGGCTCCCCTTCTATACAACAATTGAAGTTTTGAGAGAAAAAAAATATGACTATCACCAAAAAAAAAGGTGGGTTATGCGTAACATCCTAAGCCTCGATGAAAATGAAAACGAAAATGAAAATTCGAAGTCTCATGTTATAAAACAAAACTTGCTTGAAAAAAAGTTTTCCATATATCAAGAAGACCAAAAGAAAAGAAGAGAGCTTCAACTTAAGAGATGGGAGGAGGTCCTAAAATAAGATCTTTAAGCTGCTTGCTTTTTCTTCCACTCATGTGAAATGAAGTGGCTTTTGGGAAAAGGAAGCTTATTTAAGACAACATCCTCAAAAAAACTTGGAACATAATTGCAAGGAACCATTTGACCTGTATACTTGCCCTCAGGAGTTCTTCCCGTTTGCATCCAACGAAAAATATCTCTCGTAATATAGTTTCCACTACTATCAAGTCCCAAGACTTCTGATATATGACTCGTCCTCCTTCCTCCATCATGATAACGACTACACTGAACAACAACTTGCATAGCGCTTGCAACCATCTTTCTTATGGCATCAGGAGGTATTTGTGTATCACCCATCAAGCAGAGCGTCTCCAAGCGAGTGCACGCATCTAAAGGAGTGTTCGCATGAACAGTTCCCATTGAGCCATCATGGCCCGTATTCATAACTTGAACGAGGTCTAAAGCTTCGGCCCCCCTGACTTCACCAACAATAATTCGATCAGGTCGAAGCCTCATTGCTGAAATAACAAGGTCTCTAATAGAGACTGCTGTTATTCCTCTTTGGGGGTCCTCTTTTCTTGTTTCGAAATTAACAACATGTTCAGCGGCCACTTGTAACTCTGCTGCATCCTCTATAATAATGAGTCTTTGAGTTTTAGGAATTCTTCCTCCTAAAACATTCAGCATCGTTGTTTTACCTGAACCTGTACCACCTGAAACCACGATATTTTTTCCGAGATAAATACAAATATCTAAAAACCTTGCCCCTTCCTTAGATAAGGAACCAAAGTTTATAAGGTCTGTAAGAGTTAAATCATCTTTTGAAAATTTTCTTATCGCAACAGTCGTACCATTTTTTGCCATAGGAGGAAGTACTACATGAATTCTAGAACCATTAGGAAGACGAGCGTCCAAACGGGGATTTTCATCATCAATAACACGCCCCACTGATTGAGCAACCGCACGAAAAGCAGAAATTAAAGATTCCTCATCAGGAAACGTATTTTCTACTTTATAGACCAGTCCCTTTTGTTCCACAAAAATTTCTTTTGGGCCATTAATCATGATTTCAGAAATCTTTTCGTTCTTAAGAAGATCACCTATTGGATGAAGAAAATTTTCAATAGCATCTTCAAAAACGGACATACTTTATTTCTCCCTAGGTAGCCATTCTTTTTTATAACTCTTCCCTCCAATATTTGCTCGAACTTCCTTTTTTAGACCCTTTCTATAAACGATAAACTTCCCTTCAATTTTACCGGTTGGACAATAAAACTTATACACACCGTCTTTTTTAAAACTAACCAATCCCTCGGAAATTTTTCCCTTAGTTACAGACATAAAAAGAGATTTTTCAGGAACCATCAAACAAGTGCTAAGGTGACCTGGTAA
>DKQD01000112.1:3306-21443 GCA_002474345.1 Bacteriovoracaceae bacterium UBA7317 | reverse complement strand
CCCTCGGGAGCTATAATTATGGAGATTTCCCGTGTAGGGTTTTTAAAATAGGTTTCCGTTAGATCCTGTGACTCGGCTTGGAAACAACATAGAAAAAAACCTAAAATGACAAAAAAAGATTTATTTATCCTTTTCAAATGATGGCCTCCTTTTGTCAATTATACGACATAAGAAGGAGAAAACTTTAGTTACAAATGAATAATAAAGCCCTTATACAAAGAAAATTATTTAAATAGTTTTATCAAAGAGGCTTGGGTTAATAGGCTTGAGGTTTTGGGGCTTATTTTTAGAAGGCCCCTTCTTTTTTGACTTAAAACCCTTTAATTTTTTAAAAATAATTTTTATTTTCCCTTTTTCTTCTTGTATTAAAGGGTTCTTTTCATCTAGGCCATCTGGAATTGAATAGCTTTGCCTTATACGCATGAGTCTCTGAGATGTGATTCTTTTATTCCCTTTTTGATCAATCTTCTCATTTTTTTGGATCACATCACCAGCAACCTTTATTGTTCCATTTTTTATTTCTATATTAAGTGGAACACCTTTTTTAGCTTCAAGGTTTAATATAAAGATCATCTCTTGACCGTTTTCTCTCCATTGACCAAGAGTTGCCCTTCTCCCTTTGCCTAGAGAATCCATCCCTTTAAAAAAATCATCTTTAAAAAAGTCATCTTTAAAAAATTCATCTTCAAAGAAGCCATCGAAAAACTTTTTCCCTACCCCATCCATAAAACTTTCTAATTTTTCTTCCAAGTTATCAAACAACTCAGCTTTTAATTTAAAAGATTTTTTCAACTCCTCACTCATTCTTTTTTGCTTTTCTAAGAGTTTTTTTTGTAATTCTTGAGAGTTTTTAAAGGGACTCTCGTCCCATGAAAAAGCACATAAGGAATGATAAGTAAAAAATAAGGGTAAAAAAAAGATGAAAAGGTTTGTGGCAGTTTTCATAATCTAATTAAAATAGCACTAAATCAGCCGAGAATAAAAAAAAAGGGAAGACATTCTTCCCTTTTTATTTTCTCTCGGCTTTTAAAAAAGCCTATGACTTAGCCTTTAATCTTTTTAGGGCTTTTTTTTTCGTCCTTTCCTGACGCTTTAATAGTAAATAATTCAACTTCAAAAACAAGGGTCGATCCGCCTGGTATTTTTGGTGGAGCGCCATGTTCCCCGTAACCAAGCTCGGCAGGAATAACAAGTTTAATCTTCCCACCCTCTTTAATTAGTTGAAGTCCTTCAGTCCACCCCTTGATAACTCTATTGAGAGGGAAAGAAACTTTTCTTTTTCTGTCCACGGAGCTATCAAAAACAGTCCCGTCAATAAGAGTCCCATGGTAGTGTACTTCAACAACGTCTGTAGGTTTTGGAAAATTTCCACTTCCCGCTTTCAAAATTTTATAGGCCAAACCGGATTTAGTTTTCTTAACACCTTCTTCTTTCAAGAAAGTCTCAAGGTACCCCTTTCCTTCTTTTTTAATTTTTGCGACATTACTTTTTCTACGTTTTCTAAAAATTTCCTGAACCTTCTTTTGGTAGCTCACAAGTTTTTCAACTTCAGTTTTTCTGCCTTGAGCAACATCTCCAAGACCTTTTTTTAAGGCCTTGAGTTCATTATCGGTAAGACTAAAACCTTTTAGCTGACGTCCCAGCATTGCACCTAGAGCATAAAATGTTTTGTCATCCTCTGTTTTTATTTCATACTTTGCTTCCTCCTTTTTACAGCCACCTAAAAAAAGAGAGAGAACAATAGCTGAAATCATAAGTTTTACGGCATTTTTTTTCATAAAATATCCTTTTTCTTAAACTACCACGGTCAAATAAACCCATAGTATTAAATACAAAAATTGCTTAATTATTATAAACCGGCCTCATCTAAGGCCACATTTGCTAGCTCATCGCATCTTTCATTTTGTGGATGTCCATCATGTCCTTTCACCCATCTAAAGTAAACTTTGTAAAACCCTGAGGCCAATTCGTCTAGCTTTTTCCACCTATCAACGTTTTCTGGTTCCTTTTTATCGGCTTTTTTCCAACCTCTTTTCTTCCAATTCACGACCCATTGATTCATTCCATCGACAACATATTTTGAATCGCTATATAAGTAGGCTTGAACATCTCCAAAAGGCGTCTTATTTTCTTCACATTCTTTCTGCAATGCCTCCAGCGCCTGTATAGCACCTTCTAACTCCATTCGATTATTTGTAGTTTTGAAATCCACACCCGAAGCTTCAAACAAAAGCTCCCCATGAGAGTCTTGACCGATAGCTCCCCATGCACCCGGGCCAGGGTTTCCTCGGCAAGCTCCATCAGAAAAAAGAGCAAAACAAAATTCGTCTTTTTCCATATCATCCGGTAACAAAAAGCTACCTTTATTGGTTGTTTCCTTTTTAGTTTTTTTATCTTTTTTACTATTTAAAGAATTAGATAGTTTATACTCGATGACTTCGAGGGCCTCGAGGGCTTCATGATCATGTTCCAAGGCCTCCCTTAGTGACTTTAGAGAGCTTTGAAGCCTTTGTTCAACTTTTTGTTTTCCGTATAATTTCAAAAAAATTCCCAATGTTAAGGTTTCAACAAAATCGAAAAAAGTTGCCCCTCAAACGAGCTGTAAAAATTTTCTTTTTCCAACTTTTAAAACCTTACCCGAAAAAGAGTCATCAAGGGCCAGCTCCGGATCCTCGACTTTTTCCCCGTCTACAAATCTAACAGCATTCTGCTTAACCATTCTTCGGACTTCCCCTTTACTTTGAAGTAAACCGGATTCAAAAAGAATCGTAACAACATCTTGTCCTCTTACAAATTTATACTCAGGAATATCATCTGGAACTTGTTTCCTTTTGAAAACAGCTTCAAATTTCTCCCTCATTTCTTTTCCTATATTATCTCCATGAAAAAAGCTCACAACTTTTTGTGCTAATTGCTTTTTACCCTCATTGGGATGGAGGCTTCCCGACTCTAGGCCTTCCTTAATAGTTGAAAACTCTTGTGGATCAACTCCAGCAACATGTTCGTAGTATTCAAGCATAACCTTATCAGGAATACTCATTATCTTTCCAAACTTATCAAAAGGTTCATCTTGGATACCTATGGTATTCCCCAATGACTTACTCATTTTTTGAGAACCACAAGTTCCGTGAATAATAGGCAAGAGCATGGCCACTTGTGGCCTTAAACCTGCATTTCTTTGATAATCTCTTCCCATCAAAACATTAAATTTTTGATCTGTTCCACCCAATTCAACATCGGCTTTAATATAAATTGAATCAATCCCCTGAAGCATTGGATAGAAAAGCTCATGAAGGGAAAGGGATTGGTTTTGGTCGAGACGGTCTCTAAACGTCTCATGAGAAAGGAGCTTGCTAACTGTTGTCTGGGATGCCCAACCAATAATATCTCTTAAAGTAACTTCCTCAAACCATTCCGTTTGATAACAAATCTCCGTTCTCTTTTCATCCAAAACGGTCATGACTTGGTCCATATAACTTTTAACATTTTGTTCAATTTGCTCTCTTGTTAAAGGAGGCCGTGACTCCGTCTTCCCAGTTGGGTCACCAATACCAGCTGTATAATCTCCAATAATCACAACGCCAATGTGACCTAGGTCTTGGAACTGCCTCATTTTTCTAAAAGGAACTGTATGACCGAGGTGTATATCTGCAGAGGTCGGGTCGATACCGCATTTAACTCTAAGTGGCTTGTTGTTTTTAATTGAAGACTTAAGCATTTCAAAAAATTCATCTTTTGGTGTGATCTCTACAGCACCAAACTCCAACCTTTTAAGTTGTCTCAGCGCTTCTTCAACAACCTTTGGATCCTCTTCATTCTCTGTTTGCTTCTCTTGATCTACGCTCACTTTTCCTTCCACTTTTTCTGCTACTAACAAGCACCCTTATCTATATTCATTAGTTTTACACGTGTGATCATAGCCTAAGCATAATTTAATGAAAACTTTTTTTTCCTCTTTTAAGGTCTAACTATAAGTCTTTTCTTTTCAGAACTTTGTCCTCATGGTAACGATACTTTCTTGTTATTCATGGATGTTTTGCTGGAGCCCTTTTGAAAAAAGATTTCTCAATCAGAGTGTACAAGCAATATTTTAATTTTTCCTCTTCCCATTTTCTTATTTTTGAAAATGGCGAAAGGGAGCCTCTTCATGGTCATAATTATAGAGTCCAAATTAAAGGTAATGCTCCTCTCCAAACATCAGATATGGTTTTTGACTTTCTTGATATAAAGCCTATTGTCAGAGAAGTTTGTGACTCTCTGGATCATCGACTCCTATTACCTGGGGAAAACCCATCGCTCAAAATAGAACAATCTGAAAAGCAAATCTTATGTTTGACTCCTGACAACAGCCAATTTATCTTTCCTATACAGGATGTCATTATTTTACCCATCTCAAACACAAGTTCAGAGAGGTTGGCCATTTACATTTCATATGAAATTAGGAAGAAAGTAAAAGAAAGGTTTTCCTTTACTTTTCCCAAGCTAGAAGTTGAAGTGGAAGAAACGCCCGGACAATCTGCAGTATATGTCCTTGAGGAGAATGATTGATGGAGTTTTTATCCCTAAAGCCTGGGAGAAGTGTGGAAGGAGACGAAATACCTTGCTTCCGCTCAGAAAATAAAGCAAGCAATTATGTATACCTGGTCGCAGGAACACATGGGGATGAAGTGGAAGGTGTCTACGTCCTTCAGCAGCTTTTTGACTGGCTTAAAGAAGATGAAGATGTAAATTTACCATTTATTATTTTACCGATATTGAATGTCGACGGCTATAGAGCAAGCACAAGGGTCAACTCACACGGGGTCGACCTTAACAGAAATTACCCCACTAAAAACTGGTCCTCCGAAGCTAGGGAAAAAAAATACTTTCCTGGAGAAAAAGCTCTCAGTGAGCCTGAGAATCAATTTCTTGAAAAGCTCTTCCAAAAGTATCCTCCAAGAATAATTATTAGCTTCCACTCTTGGAAACCGATGTTAAACTTTAACGGAGATTGTGAAAAAGTTGCTCAATTTTTAGAGTCTTATAATTCCTACCCAGTGGTAGCTGAAATTGAAGGCCACCCAACTCCCGGGTCTCTTGGTGAGTATGGACCAGAAAAATACAAGGCCCCAGTTCTTACATTTGAATGCCCATTATTATCAGAGGATGTATCACTTAGAAAGATTTGGGAGGAAAATCAACAAGGATTGAAAGAACTTCTCTTATCTAACCTTCTCGAAAGCAAGTAACCTACTACAAAAAAAAGGAGCTCCCCATAAGGAACTCCTCTCAAAAAAACTCATTATTTATTGATTGTTAGGCTTTGGTATATTTTATAACTTCTACAGGGCAAGCTTCTGCAGCTTCTACGATTCTTAATCCATCATTCATAGGAGCGTCAGGGCGTATAAGACAAGTCTCTTCCGTAACCTCAAAGACCTCCGGATAGATGCCTTCACAAGCATCACAAACGATACAACCTGGATCAATCCAGACCTTAGAAACGGCAAAGTTTTCCACGGAGGCTGCTGCCTGTCCCCCTGCTGCAGCAAATTCACCAGCAAACTCAGGGTTTGTGGCGATTTTTAATTTTTTATTTGATTCTGGAATGGGATCAGCTATGAAGCTTCTCTTTGTCTGAAAATAGATTGGCTGCTTCTTCTCATCCTTATGCTTAGTTTGGAACTCTTCTGCTGTTTGAGATGCCTCACTTAACTTCCGAAGGAACCCATGCCCCTTCATATCAAATTGGTGAAAAATTCCATTTTTTGTTGAGGAAATTTCGATCTGAACTAAAGCAGAATTGAGGCCCTTTGCCTTCATAAAACTGCTAAACCCCTTACCAAAATCCATATCCATAGCGAAGCTCTTGCCCTGTGGGGTGAATTGTTTAGTCACTTCAACCTGCGTCGGCTCACCAAAAGGATTAAATAGCCTAAGCTTAATTTGATCAAACTTGGCAGGTTCCTTCTCATCATTCCACCGGAACCCAAAGGCGAAGCCACTTTCTCCAAGCCCCGTTTTAAGAAGCTCTACTTTAGGACCTCCAAAGAAGAATTCCATGGCCCCTGAAAGAAGACTCAAGCCTCCAAGAGAAACCAACAAACCTAGGGCCAAAATTATGGCTATCACCATAGAAATAAGTACGACATTCACGCAAAACTCCTCACAAACCCAAACTGTATTGTAATAACTATCTTGTCCTAATCGATTAACACCAATTATAACAGACAAAACAACGATTTTCCATACGGAAACCAATAGATATTATCTATCAATTAATTTTGTTTTAACTCTAGTAAAGGGATTTTTAAAGTTGCTCCGAATTAAAAATGAGACTTTGTGGGCAAATTAAAATAGGGCGAAAAAAAACCTTTTTCTTCTCTCGATAAACCTAAGAGTTTGCCCTCTTGATTAGTAATCCATATTGGCTCAACAATCTTTCCTTGGTCAAAAGACTCTTTTGCCCAACTAGCAACTCGGTTTCTACAAATTTGTTTTCCATTTATATAACCCAAGTCATTCGGTGGACTTAAAATTGCCTTCTTAAAAGGAAGAATTTCATCCATTCTCAAAAGGCAATGAGGTGACCAATCCAAAGTTGTTCTAAACCTCTCTCCTTTAGGTAACCAGCCTTTCTCATTTAAGGCATCTTTGATGGAAATCTTCCCTATTGACTCCCTAGTTAACGCCGCAAGAGTTCCAACCTCACCTAAACAATCTGCAATATCTTCAAACAAAGTACGTATGTAAGTACCAGAGCTTACTTGAACCCTAAAAAGAAAATAAGGGGCCTTTGCCGGAAGGACCTCTAACTTATAAATTTCCCTAAGAACAGGGTCTTTTTTAATGATTGCCCCCTCACGTGCCCACTTATAGAGGGCCTTTCCTTTATACTTCACAGCTGAAAATGAGGGCGGTGTTTGATAGTAATTTCCCAAAAACTTAGTCTTTAAATTATCGTTAATATCTTTTAACTCTTTCAAGGATTCAATTGAGAAAGAAGATCTCTTCTCACGAATCACGCACCCTGTGTAATCACCAGTGTCCGTTTGAGAACCAAACCGTCCCAAGGCCAGGTATGTTTTTGGAAGGTACTTGTGAACAAAATCATTTATTTTTGAAGCACCTCCAATGCCTAAAAGGAGAACCCCAGAGGCAAAGGGATCAAGAGTCCCAAAATGACCAATTTTGGTTTTTTTTGGCAGCATATGCTTAAAGCGATTTACAACATGCGCTGAAGTCACTCCACTTGGTTTGTAAACATTTAAAACAAAAGGCCCTTCGGGAACAGAACGGAGCATGGTCATAATCTCTTCAAAAAATAAAAAAAATAAGAGGTCCAAAGTTCATTTTTACTTGGTAGACTTAGGACTCTTAGTGGCCACCCTTATCATTGTTAGAACTTAGAAGGTCATCTATTTTCTTTTCGGATTCAAACTGAGAGTCATAATAGAACTCAATGGCTGGAGTATGCCTTGCCTTAAGCCTTGAAGCAAGAAGACCTCTAACTTTTCCTACAGCATTATCAAGCGCTTTTTTTGCGTCACCTCTTTTTGAGGAGTCAAAAGTATCCCAATAAACTTTCGCAACAGAGTAGTCACTATTTAACTCAACCTTGGTTATTGAAACAAAAGTTAGCCTAGAGTCTTTAATTTCACTTCTAAAAATAAGGTTTATTTCTTTAATAAGCCCTTCTTGATATTTTTCCTTTTTAAATGCTTTTTGCTTTGCCATTTTAAACCTCTACAAAAGCTTTCCTCAAAGAGACAAAGGAGATGAGAGACCTTCGGCTTTAGAAGAAGAAGCATGACCTTCTTCCTTTTCAACATCCTCAAGCTTTCTCTTTCTTTCAACCATCATATATGCTTCGAATAAGTCCGCAACTTTTATGTCATTATAGTTCTCAAGACCAATTCCACACTCAAATCCATTTTTGACTTCCTTAACATCGTCTTTAAATCTTTTTAAAGATGACATTTTTCCATCAAACAGAATTTTTCCATTTCTAAGAAGGCGAATATGACATCCTTCCATAATCTTTCCATCAATGACCATAGAGCCAGCAATCGTCCCAATCTTAGGAATAACGAAAGTATCTTTAACTTCTGCTCTTCCGATATATTTTTCCTCAAACTCGGGGTCAAGAAGACCTTCAAGCGCAAGCTTTATATCATTAATAAGCTCATAAATTATAGAATATGTTTTGACATCAACCTTTAGGTCTTCAGACAATTTTCTCGCAGTCGTTAGAGGTCTCATATTAAAACCTAGAATAACAGCTCCAGCAGACTCAGCTAAATTAACGTCTGAGTCATTGATTGGGCCGACACCACCACCTACAACTTTAACTGCAACTTCTTTGTTAGATAAGGAAAGTAAGGCCTCCTTAATTGCTTCATAGGACCCTTGGACATCTGATCTAATAATCAAATTAAGCTCTTTCTTTTCAGCCCCTTCTGCAGGACCCATTGAAAAGAAGTCTTCAAGAGATACTGTTGGCCCACTGTCTGCAGAGGAAGTTTCTTTCCGCTCATTGACTCTGTTTTGAACAACCTTTTTAGCTTCTCTTTCATTTTTAACAACGTTAAGCATGTCTCCTGGAGTTGGAGGGTTATCAAGGCCAAAGATTTGAACCGGTGTAGAAGGACCTGCTTTGGGCAAAACCTCTCCAAGATGATTAATCATGCTACGGGCCCGACCAAAGCTTTCACCAACAACTATACTATCACCTTTTTTGAGTGTTCCTTTCTGAACGAGAACTGTAGCGACCGGGCCACGCCCAGGCTCAATTTTTGATTCAATAACGATTCCTTCAGCCTTACCTTTAGGTTCTGCACGAAGCTCCTGCATTTCTGCGAGTAGAGAAATTGACTCTAGTAGTGAATCAACACCATCTCCCTTTAAAGCGGAAATAGGGACAAACATTGTGTCTCCACCCCAATCTTCAGGAGTTATGCCAAACTCTGCCAAGTCGTTTTTGACTCGATCAGGGTTCGCAGCTTCTTTATCCATTTTATTTATAGCAACAATTATTGGAACACCTGCATTCTGACAAAAGCGTATAGACTCTTTTGTCTGAGGCATAATGCTATCATCAGCGGCAACGACGAGGACAACAATATCTGTAACATTTGCGCCCCTTTGTCTCATTGAAGCAAACGCAGCATGACCTGGTGTATCCAAGAAGGTTAAAACTTTATCCTGAACATTAACGGAATATGCACCAATATGCTGTGTAATTCCACCAGCCTCACCATCAGCGACTTTAGCATCTCTTATATGATCCAAAAGAGTTGTTTTCCCGTGGTCAACGTGACCCATAATTGTAATAATTGGATTTCTAAGAGGCAGCTTACTTTTCTGATCTTCATCAAGCAACTCGCGGCCTAGGACTTTATCCTCATTAAAGGCTTTGTTTTCAACTCTAAAATTATATAAGCCAGCAATTTCCTCAGCTAACTTAACACCAACATAATCACCTGGCTTAATAAGCAAGTTTAACTCAAGGGCCTTATTAACAAGGTCATCAAATTTAATGTTTAATTTTTTAGCCAGCTCTTCCAGGTAAACACCTTTATATAAATGGATCACTCTTTTAGACTCTTTGACAGTTGTAATTTGGGTTTTCCCACTCAGTCCATGAAAAATTTTCTTACGCTTAACTTGTGTATAAAGTGGTCTTCCTAAAGACCCCAAAGCTCCATAGGACTTTAACTCTGAATCCGCTCGAGATTGAGTTAATGTCTGGGCCCTATTAATTGTCGTTTTTTTGGTCGACATCATTGAAGCAAGACCACCAAGCCTTTTCTTGGACTCGCCGGCGGCTTCTGACCTCTTGCCAGAAGAAAGTTCAACTTCTGGATCAGCAGGGCTTTTAAGTTCTTTTCCAGCCTTTGCCGAATCTGATCGAGATGAGGTCTCTTCACCACTTTCAGCCTTTCTTGCAGGTGGAGTGTAGATAGGCGTAAACCTATGCACCTTCTCTTTATAATACTCCTTACCATCTTCAGGCTCTTCTCTCTTCTCAGTTTTTTCTTCTCTTACTTTTTCAGAAACTTGCTTTTTTATAGATTCTAAAGCTTTCTCTGGTCTTGATACAACTCTTAAACCTAAACTTGGTCTAGCATCAGTTTCTGGTTTTCTGTCTTCATTTTGTTTTGAAGGCGAACCATCTTCAACAATAGAGGCTTCCTCTGAGTTAAGGCCTTCAGCCATTGTTCCATCACTAGAAATAGTACTTTGCTCTGCCGCTTTAACAGCTTCCTCTGTATTTTTTTCGTCCACTTTAACGCTAACAAACGAGTCAGAATACTGTTCAGGAGCATCCTCTGAGCTAGCAGTACCTTCTATAGGTTTTGATTTAGCTGAAGCAGCCGTCTTTTTCCTAATAAGAGTTCTTTTTCTGGCAACAGCTTTTTTTCCACCATCCTCATCACCAACTTTTTCTTCTGAGGCAACTTTCACGGCGGCTTTCTTATCTTCAACTTTGGTTGTTTTTTTGGTCGCAGTCTTTTTAGCCGCAACCTTCTTTTTAGCAACCTTTTTCTTAACTACTTTTTTCTTTTTCTTTGATGCCGTTGTACTTTTCGCTTTGTAAAGTTCATCTACTTTAGCCAAGTCTTCATCTGACAAACTTGTCATATGATTTCTAACGGAAAAACCTTTAACCTTTAACTCCTCAACCAGGTCAAGAGGTCCAATTCCCATTTCTTTGGCCAATTCAAAAATCTTTTTAGGCATCAATTCACTCCCTAACGAAAACCATTAACCGTTTCTTTATAACGGTAGAAACTCTTCACAATAGCTACTTAATCTTAAATGCAGCCAATTCTTCTCTAAGCCTTTTTTCAGCATCAGAAAATTTATCTTTTCCAGCTTTTTCTTCCTCAGCTCCTGATTCGAGAAGCCCTTTATAAGCAGGCACTGCAGAAGCTGAGACGAGGTCTTCATCTTCTTCAACAGCTAATTCAATGCTTCCTTCTTCAATCGCTTTAAGCGTGCTCTTTAGAATTGCTTCAGCTTCACTTTCTTCAACTCCAAGAAGTTCAACTAAATCCTGGTTCTTCATGCCACTAAGGTCTCCAACTGACATAATCCCTTCTTGAACAAGAACCTGAGACCAAGCTTCTGTAACACCCTCAACTTGAAGAAGGTTTTCAGTTGCTTTCTTAAATTTTTCCTGGAGTTTAGATTTAGATAAAATATTAATTCTTAAACCTGTTAACATCGCCGCTAAACGAACATTTTGTCCTCTGCGCCCGATGGCCAGAGAAAGCTGGTCTTCTTCAACGATAACATCCATTGAATTGTTCTCGTTATCTAGCATAATATTTGAAATATCAGCAGGAGCAAGAGCCGCTCTTGAAAACCCCTCGATTTCTTCAGACCATTTCACAATATCAATTTTCTCGCCTTGGAGTTCGTTGACGACGTTTTGAACCCGACTACCCTTCATCCCAACACATGCTCCAACTGGATCAATTTCTTTATCAGTTGAAATGACAGCAATCTTTGCCCTTTGACCTGGTTCTCTCGCAGCAGATTTTATTTCGATTGTCCCATCCTGAATTTCAGGAACTTCTATTTCAAAAAGCTTCACAAGGAACATAGGTGAGGTTCTAGAAAGCCTTATTTCTGGCCCTCTATTCGTCATAACAACCTCTGTAAGGAACGCCTGAATTCTATCCCCTGGTTTGAAGTTCTCTCCAGGAATGATTTCCCTCTTTGAGAGAATTGCATCAGCTTTACCCAAGTCCACAATTATATTGCCACGTTCATAACGCCTTGCAATGCCTGTTATGAGCTCACCTTCTCTGTGCTTAAACTCAGAGAAAAGAATCTCTCTCTCAGCATCTCTTACTTTCTGAAAAATTATTTGCCTTGCAGTCTGAACATCAACACGAGTAAAGTTAGGATTTTCAATTCTAACGCCCAGCTGGTCGCCGATCTCAACATCCTCATCAAGTTCTTTGGCCTTACTGACCTCTATTTCAATAATATCGTCTCTGACTTTTTCAACAACATTTTTATATTGATATATTTCAATATCTCCATCTTCTTCATTATACCGAGTTTCATACTCTCCCTGTATTCCATATTTCTTTCGAGCCGTTACAAGGAAAGCTTGCTCAATGGCCTTGATAACAATTTGCTTGTCTATCCCTCTGTCCTTCCCTAGCGTTTCGATAACCTTTCCTATTTCTGAAAAGCTCATAAATTATTCCTCTCAATTGAAATTTTTTATCTTTATCTTCTTTCTCTCTTTAAACTTTCTCTCACCTAAACCTAAAACTCGGGCTCCTGATTGGCTTTTTTAATATCAGAAAAACCTAGGGAAAAGGTAAACTCATCACGATAATTTAAAGTCAGTCCATCATCATTCAGTGAAACGAGTTTCGCAACAACTTTCTTCTCTCCTTTCAACGACTTAGGTAAATCCGGAAAAAACTCAAAAGCAAGCCTCTTGATAAGAACAATCTTAATACTTTTACCAAGAACTCTTTCAAAGTGAACCCTAGTCCTCAAAGACCTATCAATACCAGGAGAGGAAACTTGCAAGGTAAGATTCTCTGGCATCCAATCAGACTCCTCAACATAAGGAGTCAAAGCCTTGTCTACCCTTACACAGTCTTCAATAACGGCAGTATCAGTTCCTTCATTGTATATAAAGATGCGCCACTCTCCGTTACCGGGAAAGTAATCCATATCATAAAGCTGTAGGCCTTCCTCAGCCACAACCTTTACCGACAAATCAAAAAATCTCTTTTCTAATCCCTGCCTTTCTTCTCTTAATACCATTATCTTCCAAATATTTCTTATTTACAGACTTAATAAAAAAAAAGGGCGGTTTTTAAAAAAAAGATCCGCCCTAAGAAAAAGTCTAAATTTCTATAGAACCACCTAACCCTTTACCAAGCATTTAATAAAAAATCAATTTTAAAGAAAAAATAAGGCCTTAAATCACATCTAAGGGTAGATTATTCAAGGAATTTGCCCATTTTCACGGCGCTACGCCCAGCACCGTAATAATTCAAGGCCTTGTGGAGTTTTCCAAATCCCAGACTTTCATAAGTTCTAATCGCTGAAACATTATTGTCCTCTACTTCTAAGTAGAAACGAAAAAAACCATTTTTTACAAAAAAAGCTAGTGAGGATTGAAGAAAAAACTTTCCGAGCGCCTTTCCCCTCCAATCAGGTATAATCAAAACTTTAAGTAGGTGAACAAGTCCCTCTAACTCGCTAATTTTCCATAGACTAAAAGCAATGCAGTCCGAGTTTCTATCCTCTAAAGTTATTAAAATATGAGAATCTGCATTTTCAACCAAGTCGAGCCAAGCTTTTTTTGACCAGGGGAAAGGAAAAAACAAATTGTCTAATTCAGCAATGACTTCAATTTCTTTAGAGTGAACTGGCCAAAACGATGAAGGGAACAAGCGGCTTTTACTGTAAAAAGAACAACTTAAACCTAGATCTTGCTCTCCTTCAAAAGTAGGTTTCATGTGAAATCCTCTTGTCCAAAGAAGCTACAAATAGTTTTATGGCCTCGACAATTTGAAGGTTCTTATTTCTTTTAAAAGCCTCTTTTAACGCCTTTTCATTCAAAAACTTATTTTTCTTCTTAAAAATTTCATATTGACTCACATCAGAAGCCTGGCTTTGTGGATCAAAGCGGTCTCTCAGAAAAGACTCTGTTAACATTAAATCCTTTTTCTTCTCACTCTTTCCTAAACTACCATAAACTCTTTTTTGGCATCGTCTATCAAGGCTTCGCTTGAAAAGAGGCTTGCTAAGCTCTTTCTGTCTTTCTTTTATATAGATTGAAGTTTTAATAACCCTTATAAGCTTTCCTAAAAAGTCTTCCTCTTTTTGATTTAAGCTTTGAACACTCTTAATTTTAGGCATTGTCAGCAAGACGCCCTTGTTTAAGCCCACACCCTGTAATGCTAAGGAGTTAGATGAGAGGCACCTAAAAAAGCGTATCTCTTTGATGATCGGAGCCAAGTCAGACAGAAAAAAAATACGCCCCTTAATCTTAAAAACGGCTTCTTCTTTTACAAGCAGCTTTTTACGATACACATTTGCTTCAGGTGATTCTTGAGAGTTAAGAGGGGTAAAACTGAAAAAAATAAAAAAAAGGACTAAGTTGAATATGGAATTTCTCATCACCATCCCCTTAAAATTAAAAAGGTCATCCATAACTTTTAAGAAGTTTAAGCCTTTATATTGGTGAACTAAGGTCTACGTTACCTATAGATTTGTAATTTGATGTCTTTTGCTCCATATAAAAACGAATTTTAGCAAGAGGATTAAAGGTGTAGCCATCTTTCCCTCTCAAAATGTATTTTCTTTTTGAGTCCTTCTTATCATCGGAACACTTCGGCTCTATCAGCTTTCTCAAGCGGCTAACACTTGTATAAATCAACTTATCGTGAATAAGAGGGTTATACTCATCTTTCCATATCGCTTTAGCCAAGCCTTCTTTGTCGTAGTAAATGCCGGAGTTTTTTGCAAGTAAGAACAAAATCTCAAGAAGAACGAAACGGTGTTTAAAATCTATGACTCCAAGAGACTGTTCATGAACCTTCCTATTCGTTCTATCAAGAAAGATGTCTACGTTACTGTCATTAATATCCTGAACTTCATTTTTAACAAGACCTTCTAATCTTTTGAAAACACGGGGGTCTGAAAAGCTCTGGGCCAGATTACAAAATAAGAGGGACTTATCAAACTGCCCCATCATCTTGTATGCCATACCTTTTCCTAGAAGAACGTAGCCATGAAGATTCCAGCACTTTTTATCTAAAAGGTTTGCTGTAGCATTATCGAAGGCAGCTAAGGCTTCCTCAAACCTATCCATTTCAAAATAAATTTTGCCAAGGTAAAACTCCATTGCCCCTGCTAAATAAAACTTGTTTATTATTTTTAACAATTGTTTTAGTTGTTGCAGGTAATTGATCGCAGTTTCATAGTCTTTTGTTTGATAATAGTTCGTTGCTAGCGCCAAAAGACATTTCGCAAGTAGCTCTGGCTCATTTTCCTGCTTTGACTTTTGATAGGAAATTAAAAAGGCTTCTCTAGCTTCATCAAAAGCTCCACCATAATTTTTAACAAGGCCAAAATTAAAGTAATACTCAGCATTTAAGGAGTCCAACCTAACTTTTAGGTCTAAAACGACCTCTTCAGCTTTGGTGATCCACTTCTCAGCTTCAAAGTTTTCAAGTCTTTCCGAGCATATTCTGATTAAGAAACCCAAAATCTTGAGTTTGGAAAAATGCTCTTCACCTTCATTGAAATATGCTAAGGATTTTTTAAAGTTTTCTTCGGACTGAGACAAGTCAGCCTTGTCGTAATGAATTTTGCCTAGTTGATAAAAGGCCCTTGCATAGTCATAAGGCTCATAACTTTGGTTTATAGCAATACTATCGAGGGTAGAACCTTCTCCTATTAAGAAAGGGAGGGAAGTTGATGGTTCTATACCATACTGATTCGTTTCATTCCCCATTTCTAAAGCTCCATTTTCGCCGGATTAAACTTAAAAGCACTCCGCATTCAGAACATTTATCGGATTTCCCTTAAATCCTGAGCGTATGTATAGCACGTAGCCTTTATAAAGCCAAACTTTCTGGCCAATACTGAAAAAAATATTCGCTAACTCATTGATTTATAAATTTACCGTTGGTAGTCTGTGCGGCCAAAAGTAGAAGCAATTGGGCTCCCAAATGAGGTGTGATCCTCTACTTAATGGGAACTTCAAACAAACACATTTGAATATCTTAAAAAGGAAATTGTCTTATGGCCAAATACGATCTAGACACACTGAGGCATTCAACAGCGCACCTAATGGCCCAAGCGATTTCTCGACTCTTCCCTGAGCACCATGTTCAATTTGGAGTCGGCCCCGTTATTGACAATGGGTTTTATTACGATGTGGAAACTGATTATAGGATTAAAGACGAAGACCTTCCTAAGATAGAAGCAAAAATGCTTGAAATTATTGAGGAAAAACTTCCCATAGAGAGGAAAGTCTTATCTAAAGATGAAGCTCTCGATTATTTTGAAAAAGAGAAGCAACATCTGAAAGTCGAGCTTATAAGTGGGTTTGACCCAGAAGAAGAAATTTCATGCTATAGCCAAGGTGAATTCATAGACCTTTGTCGAGGACCACACGTTGAAACGACTGGTGATTTACCCAAATATTTCAAACTTCTTCATACAGCTGGAGCTTACTGGAAAGGAAGTTCAGACCGCCAAATGCTCCAAAGAATCTATGCCGCCTGCTTTAATGACAAAAAAGCTCTCAAAAAACACTTAAACTTCCTCGAGGAAGCCAAGAAGCGGGACCACAGAAAACTGGGAAAAGAACTGGAGCTTTTCCACTTCGAACCTGTTGCACCAGGATCGCCTTTCTTTCTTCCTAAAGGTGCCTTTATTTACAATGAGCTAGTCGAATTCATGAGACGTATTTACAAAAGATATAACTACAAAGAGGTTATAACGCCTCAAGTTTTATCAAGTGACCTTTGGCACACGAGTGGGCACTACGCTAATTACAAAGATGACATGTTTTTCACAAATATTGAAAAGGGTGAATTTGCTGTCAAACCCATGAATTGTCCTTGTCACATGCTCATGTTCAAGCACTTCCGCTATAGCTATAGGGACTTACCTCTTCGCTATGCTGACTTTGGAAGGCTCCATAGAAATGAAAAGTCGGGAACACTTGCAGGCCTCACAAGAGTAAGAACGTTCTGCCAAGACGACGCACATATCTTCATTCCTCTTGAAGACATTCAAGAAGAGATATTGACTCTTCTTGATATGTTTTTTGTCGTTTATAAACACTTCGGCTTTACCGACATAAAAATAAACCTTTCAACAAGGCCAGAAAAAAAGGTCGGTGATGACGCAACTTGGGATAAAGCTGAAAACGCTTTAAAAGAGGCCCTTGAAAAAAGTGGCCACCCATTTGCCATTAAAGAAGGTGATGGAGCGTTCTACGGCCCTAAAATTGATGTAGAGATTTCAGATGCTCTTCAACGTTACTATCAATTAGGAACCATCCAACTAGATTTTCAACTTCCTGACCGCTTTGGACTTAAGTTTACAAATAAAAAAGGTGAGGAAGAAAGGCCTGTTGTTATTCACAGGGCACTCTTGGGTTCACTAGAAAGATTCTTTGGAATTTACCTTGAGCACACAGGTGGTGCTTACCCCTTCTGGCTCTCTCCAACTCAAGTAACTATAGTTCCAATTAATAATGAGAACCATCTTGAGTATTGCCAAAAAGTGGCCAAAGACTTAACTAATGAGGGGATAAGGGTTCACATTGACGATAGAAATGAATCTATGGGCTTTAAGACTAGGCAAATTCAAAAGTCAAAGACTCCTTTCATGATGGTGTTTGGAGATAAAGAAATAGAGGAAGAAACTGTCAGCCTAAGGGCCTATGGCCAAAAGGGCTCTCAAAAGCTGACACTTAAAGAAGCTTTTGAAAAATTTAAAACCCTGGATGAAGAAAAAACTCCTAAGGAATTAAGGGAGAGCTAAATGGAAAAAAAAAATATAGTACTTCTTTGTGGAGGTGGCTTTAGTGAGCACGATATCTCACTAGTTTCAGCTGCTTTTTTAAAAGACCAACTTTCTTCTCTTAAAACCTATAACCTCTTTTTTGTAGAAATCACAAAAGAGGGACAATGGATTCATGAAGAAACTGGTCCTTGTGAAATTGGCTTAGATGGTAAACTGAAACTCTTAAAAGAAAATAAAGAAGTTCCGGTCGATTATACAATTCCTTGCCTTCATGGACCTCCTGGCGAAAATGGTGATATCCAAAGTTTTTTTGAGCTGGCGAATATAAGTTACTTGGGTGCTGGCCCTGAAGCTAGTCAAAATTGTTTTAATAAAATATCGACAAAACTATGGTTTAACGCTCATTCAATTCCAAATACTCCTTTTGTTTTTCTTAAAAACTCCTCTAAAAAACAAGTTGAGTCGGCCCAAGAAGCCTTTGATCAATGGGGCTCCGTGTACGTTAAGGCCTCTTCTCAAGGCTCATCCATTGGCTGTTACTTTGTAAAAGACAAAAAAGATCTTGAGAGCAAGATAAAAGAAGCCTTCAAACTTTCTCCCTATGTTTTATTAGAAAAACCAATCGT
>DKQD01000112.1:2138-2923 GCA_002474345.1 Bacteriovoracaceae bacterium UBA7317 | reverse complement strand
GATCCTGCGGAAATAGAAACACCTTCCTCCTCTTTTTACTCTTTTGAAGAAAAATATAGTCAGGACAGTAAAACAGAAACCCATATAAAAGCTAGAAATATAAACGATGAAATAAAAAAGAAAATGAAGGAAACGGCCCTTAAAGCCTTTACCCTTTTAAAAATTAAAGACCTTGCACGCGTGGATTTTTTCCTCAGTAAGGACAAAGAAATTTATATTAATGAAATAAATACTTTCCCAGGTATGACACCCATTTCCCTCTTCCCAAAAATGATGGAAGCCAATGGCCATTCATTCTCTAAATTTCTTAAACAAAAAATTGACGGTCGGTGAAAATCACCCACCTGTCAGTTTGAGCAGTTACAATAATAATTTAAGGTTTTAATTAATTCAGCGAAAAAGATAATTAAGTAAAAAGGATCGTTTATGAAGCAGAAGCACTTTCCCATTATAAACTCTAAAGATGAATCTCATGCTCAAGAAAAATTAAAAGGTTTTTACGAAAAAAATATGATTCCAGCAGAGAAGAAAAACTACTTAACCAACCTAAAAGAATCTGAAGGCCCTTTTTTGGCCGTTGAAAGTGCTGATGGAGATAAGCCTCATTTTCTTATGGACGCTGCTTCTCAAATAGCTACATTGGGACTCGGTTTCAACCCTCAAGTTTTCTTTGGAGCTTCCCATCACTTAGATGCTTGGCTTAACCAAGAGCAAGGGCGTTTTGGAGAGCTTAGACAAACTTATGAGTCTTTTCTAAAAAGAAAACTCGGTTGGCAAACTCTTTC
>DKQD01000112.1:0-1746 GCA_002474345.1 Bacteriovoracaceae bacterium UBA7317 | reverse complement strand
AGAAAAAGAGAATCGGCCAATAGAGTCCTTGCTTTTGAAGGATCTTTTCATGGAAGGATGATGGTGACCCTCTCAGCAACCTGGAACCCAGCTAAGAGAGAGCCCTTTGAGTGGGAAGATTTTAAAGCTGTTTACTCACCATTTCCAGACTCACCGACTGGTGCCATCAAAGCTGATTTTCCTGACGGTTGGAGAAAGCTTTGGGATCAAGCTCCTTTAAAAGACTGGTCTGTGCCTAAAGAGCTTAAAGAAAAGGATCCTCTCCTTCTTAAAGAAATAGAATGCCTTAATGTTGTAAGAAATCAACTAAATGAAGGTAAAATATTTGCTATCATTGCCGAACCAATGCAGTGTGAAGGTGGTGACCGCTACGGAACAGACCGTTTTTTTACGGCCCTTCTTTTGATGGCAAGAAGCTTTTCTGTCCCTGTTATTTTTGATGAAGTTCAAACGGGTTACCACTTAGGACGTGCCTTTTTCTGGCACTCTCAATTTGACCTTAAAGATGAAAACGGTGACCTTCTAGCTCCTAACTATGTGACTATGGCAAAGAAAGCTCAAATTGGTGCCGTTATCTCTCACGACTCGTTTAAATTTAATGAAGAGTTCTCAACTCTTTCTGCCTATAGAGGTTACCACCATGCTATTTCTCTAGACCAATCAACTAAAAAGATTCTAGAGCTCGAAGAGTTTTCTCTTTCAAAGCTTTGCCAATATGCAGAAAAATACAGCGATCATATTGAAGGACCGAGAGGTCTAGGAATAAGCTTTGCTTTTGATTTCAAAAAGAAAGAACAAGTTTCAGAGTTTATTAAACGTAGGTTTCAATACGGCCTCCTATACTACCCCGCAGGAGATAAAACTCTTCGTTTCCGCCTTAACTTAAGTTTTACAAAAGAAGATATCACCTTTCTTTTTGATGCTCTTTCGGCAATTGCTGATGAAGTTTTTGAAGGCAAAGAACCTCAATTGCCAACGAAAGTTGAATCGAGAGATCGGAACACAAACGGAATATTTGAGTGGCAAAAGCTCCTTCTTTCAGAAAAGCTTAGAAACCTTCAAGACTCTAAGGCCTTAAACCAAGAAGAACTTTTTGGTGAAATTCAAAAATTAATGGGGCTTTCTGAAGATTTAAAATTAGTTAAAATAGACGGAAGTAACTTTTCCTCCTTAGAGCAAAAGATTCAAACACTTCAAGAAGAAGTTTACGAGCCAGCAAGAAGAACAGGCCTTGAAGTTTTTGAAAAGACCGCCAAAGATCCAAAAGGAATTTGTCTTGGAATTTTAAAAGACGAAGAGCTTCTTGGAATTTGTTTTTCTTCTCAAATGGGTAACTACCCTCTTGAAAGAGGGCTTAGAAGAGATCGTTCCTTTCATGACGAAAATTGTTTCTATATGGTCGACACAACCATTTCATCGAAACTCCGTGGGGCCGGTTTAGGGAGAGACCTTAAATACGCTCTAACTCTTTTAGCACAAAACCAAGGGGTCATTGAAGTCAATGGAAGAAATAGAGACCAGATGGCCTCATCCATGCTTAATATTAATCTTTCGCTTGGTGGAGTTGAAAGGTTTTACATCGAAGAAGACTACCCTGACTTTGAGCCTAATAGGGATGTGATCTATTATAGTGCTCCAACAAAATGGACATTACCACAACTTGAGCTCTCTCAAGCAATGTCCTCACCACTTGGCATTTTTGACCTTTCTCCTGATTTTATAGAGGAGCAATTACCAAGTGCTGTT
>DKQD01000173.1 GCA_002474345.1 Bacteriovoracaceae bacterium UBA7317 | reverse complement strand
TCTTTTTAGGCTCTGAAGACGATTATCAAAATTATCCTTGGATTATCAACTCAGGCTTTGGTTTTAGGTTTTAAATTACTTTTTGTAAGATAAAACTAAAAGAATGCCTTTAAAATTATGAGTAGGTAAGTTTGATATTTTTAAAATTCATTTTGGAATAAACAAAGAAGAAAAAAGAAAACCCAAAAATAAATATTAGAAAACTGAAAAGATAGAGTTCAAAAGTCATATTCACAATTAGGTAGCTCATAATAAATTGGATGAGAATAATCACAACTAAAAGGGATAGGACAAAGTTTTTAGACTTGTTTTTAATAAATGCTGCGCCTAATGGAGCTCCAAAAATAACAATCGGAACACTTACCCACCACATTGACCATGTTTCGGGAGCTGGGCCGCCCAGGCCAATTTTCATGAGGAATCCGAATAGTGAATTGACCGCCATTAAAATAATTGAAGTGAAAGTAACTTTCTTTGGGTCAAGATTAAAATAAAGGACTAGGAAGGAAAAAGAAAATAAATCTAAACCTGTACCAGTTAATGACGAGATTTGACTTCCGATAAGGCCAATTGAAAAAAGAATGAAGGTATTTTTTTTAGTTAGAGGTAAAGAAAAGTTATCATTTTGTTTATCCCTTACTTTTAATTTTCTTTTCCTTTTTTCAATAATTAAAATCCAGACACCAAAGCTTAACCAGAGGGAGGTAAAAAAAATCTTACAGTAGTTTGGTGGGACAAGAGGAGCAAGGAATTTCATACCAGGGTATAGCCCAAGAAGCCCTCCAAGAGAAATTGGAAGGATGACCTTTTTATAAAAAGGTGTTTTGTAAATTAAAATTGAAAAAGCCGCCGTTCCCATTCCAATTGTTTGTATCATCCACGCAAAATCTCTGGCCATAACCGGAGGTATCTCAAAAAAGAGGGTCAAAACGGGGAATGCCACAGCTCCCCCACCTTCAGTAGTTGCTCCCGCGATAAAAGATCCAAATGCCATCATCAGAGTAATAGGCCAAAAGTTAATAAATTTTTCCCAATTATTAAAAAGAGTCATGCCAAGAGACCACAAAATGAGAATTGTAAGAGTTAAGCCTATCATTAATAATTTTTTTTGTGTCTTAGTCATAATTATGTGACATACACCTACTAATAAATTGCGTCAATGACTGTAGGTAAGTGTTATATACCCCAATAAAAACAATCACTTGGAGTGGGCTTAGTGAATAAGTCACTTATAACCATTTTGATGAAAGTAAAACCCATAAAAGATTTACACTCTTTTGAAGGCTTTTCTTGAGGTCGTTTAGGACTAGGTCTATAGTCAGATGCTATGGAAAATACAATTTTACAGCCTTATTTTTTAAAGACACCTACCTCATCACTGGTTACTTTTTTACAAAAGATAAAAAGCTTCCTTGATCCGAGGGCGAGGATCGCTCTCCTTCTTTTTTCTTACTTAGTTTTAGGTGTAACAGTATTGGGCTTTAATAGGGAGCCTACCCAAATTATAATTACAAGTTTGGCCGCCCTTTTATGTGAATTGACCTTTTATAATTTATTTTGTCCTAAAGATAAAAGAAAGTTATTCTTTCCTTTAAGTGCTCTTATTACTAGTTTTTCACTGTCACTCCTCTTGAATTACTCACATGGACACTATCTTCTTTTGGTTCCAGTTTTCTTTGCAATCGGAAGCAAGCATATTTTAACCTTTAAAGGTCGCCACATTTTAAATCCCGCTCAAGCAGGGGTGAGTTTTTCATTAATTTTTTGTGGACATCTTATAACATCTTCTCCCGCTTACCAGTGGAATGGTATTGGCGCTATGGGGGCTTTCATTGCTGGTTTTGGTTTATTTTTTCTGGTACCTCAGGTTAAGCGTTTTCCCTTGGTATTTTCTTTTTTAGCTGTTTTTACTCTTCAAACGGCCCTAAGAGCTTGGTTGATGAAGCACCATCTGCCTTTTGAAACCCTCTTTCTGGGGACATTAACTTCTCCAGCATTTTTTCTCTTTACCTTTTTTATGATAACGGACCCAAAAACGTCACCAAGCGATACAAAAAGTCAGATTATTACGGGGAGTTTATTAGCAGTATTGGACCTCATTTTTCATATTAAGCAAAGTTATTATACTTTTTTTTATGCAGGCCTTACGCTTCAACTTGGGAAACTTTTTCTTCTTCATTCTCGGGAATTTAGAAAAGTTGGAATAAAAAATACATTTAATAAGATAAAAGGACTTTTGATAAAACTTTTTATTTTATCTGCCATTGCCTTTTTTGGTGTGACCGTTTACAAATCAAAAATTTTGCCTACTCCATCGTTAGAAAAGTTAAGCTTTAGTTTTAATACAATTCCTTTAAATAAGACTAACTTGGGAAGCGAATTTGGGAATGTTCTTAAGAGGGTTGATCCAAGAATAACACACTTTTCCAAATGGCTTTTAAGTGTTGGTGATTCAGTTAGTGTCGGTGATTATGATAATGATGGTTTGGTAGATATTTTTCTAACGAATATATTAAAAAAGGGAAAGTACAGGAGCGCCCTTTATAAAAATAAAGGCGATTTTTCATTTGAAAGGGTAAAATTACCTGCTTTAAAAAACAGACCTGATCAAATTGAAGAGTTTGGTCTTAATACGAATGCTCAATTTGTTGATTATGATAATGATGGGGACTTAGATCTTTTTCTTTCTTATGCTTTTGGACATTCTATTATGCTTAAGAATATGTTGAATGAAAGAGGTAAAGCAAAATTTAAAGATGTTACCAAAGATTTAGGGTTTGATAAATTTTACACCAACTCCGTTAGTGCCACCTTCTTTGATTTCAATAAAGATGGACTTTTAGATGTAATTATAGGACAAGTTTGGCCTGAAAACCTACCTGATTACCCTAAAGAAAATCCTAAAAAGCTAAATCTTTTTAACCTTCCTAAAAAAGAGTATGAAGGTGATAAAAGAATGTTTAATTTTATGCATGCTAGTTGGCATATGGCCGATAATGGCGGAAGAAATATTCTTTTAATACAAACAAAGAAAGGAACGTTTATTGAAAAGAAAGAATTGGCGTTACCCGAGACTTTTTGGACTCTTGCACTAACAACTGGGGATTTTAATAGAGACGGATGGACAGATATTTATGTTGCAAATGATTTCGGTCCTGACAATCTTTACTATAATAATTTTGGACAAGGCCTTAAAAAAATAGAAGGAAACCTTTTTGGATCTATTGGGAAAGATACTTATAAAGGAATGAATGCATCCTTTGGTGATGTTGATAGAAACGGTTATTTAGATATTTATGTTTCAAATGTTCATCATGCGATGCAAGCAGAGGGAAGTCTTCTTTGGATGTTCTACCCTAAAGAAGGTCAAAAAGAAGCTCAGGGTAATATCGAAGAGTTGGGTCTTAAAAAACCTTTAATAAAGGACGAAGCAACCCAACTCGGTGCTCTCAATGAACAAAGGTTTGGCTGGGGAGCTTCAATTGTGGATTTTAATAATGATGGTCACTTGGATATTTCTCAGGCCAATGGAATGGTAGATGATAAAATAGATAGAACTCAAAAAAATTGTCCAGACTATTGGTATGTAAATGAAAAAATAGCTAGGTCGGCACCTTCTATTCACAGGTATGCTCACAATTGGGGTGATATAAGAGGTCATTGTATTTATGGTAATGAAAAAGACCGACTTTATTTAAACACAGGTAAAGCAAATGGTGTTCGCTTTATTGATGTATCTGAAGAAATCGGTATGACTGAAGCCTTAAACTCAAGAGGAATGGCAGCAGCTGACTTTAATAACGATGGTCTGATGGACTTAGTTGTTACTCATATATTTTCAAACCCAACTTTATTTAAAAATAAGTGGAACGAAGGTGAAAAAGAAAAAAATCCTTTTATAGGATTAAATCTTCAATATGACTTTCATAAAGGATCTTTTAAAAATTGCTCAAGGCAAGCTATTGGAACAAGAGTGGAGCTTCATTACCAAAATAAAAAAGGAAAACAGGTTTTCCAAGTTAGAGAGGTTAGTTTATCGACTGGTTTTTCGGCCCAAAATGATACAAGAGTTCATTTTGGTTTAGGTGATTATGCTCTTAATAGTAACTCTCTAGAGCTAAAGGTACTTTGGTGTGGAAATGAGAAAACCGAAATTAAGTTGAGAAATAAATTATCACTTAATCAATACAAAACTCTTTCGAAGAAGGGGTTTTTTAATAGTGATGAAGGTCAATTAAAATGAAAGGCAGTAAATTAAAAGCAGATATAATTTTAGTTAAAGAACTAAATCTTCCTGAAAGATGTAGAATGTTTAGTATTTATGAAAAGTATTATGAAAATGCGACCCGAGAAAAATTTGAAAAAGATCTGCTCAATAAAGATAAGGTCATTATTTTAAGAAGCCGCCGTGATGATATGATAAAAGGTTTTTCCACACTAAAGCATATTAACTTTAATTTAAGTTCAGGTAAAAAAGTAAGAGGTATTTTTAGTGGTGATACAATTATTGAAAAAGAATTCTGGGGCGATAGGGCATTAAATATTGCCTTTTCTTTTTATCTTCTTAAAGAAAAATATAAGAAGCCTTTTGAGCCTCTCTATTGGTTTTTAATTTCTAAAGGATTTAAAACGTATCTGCTTCTGGCAAATAACTTTCCAGAATATTATCCTAACCCTAAAGTAAAAACTCCAAAAGAGATGGAAGAAGTCATGGATGAATTTTCTATGCAAAATTATCCTGATGCTTATAACCCAGAAACAAAAACATTGTGCTTTGGAAATAATTACGACTCCTTGAAAAAGTCTGTTGCACCGGTTGATGATATATTGTTAAGCCGCTATCAAAAAATCAAGTTTTTTCTTGAAAAAAACCCCAATTGGGAACAAGGGGAAGAACTTGTTTGCCTTGGCGTCTTTGATTGGAAAGTACTTGCCACCAGCATTTATAAAGCATTTTTAAAAATGAGAAGATCTATTTACAGAGTTTTGGGGCAATTGGTACCTTCAAATACTGAGAAAATCTAAAATGACTTTTTTGGTTCTATATTTTCACAAGATGTTTTCAAAATAGTGATCACAACTTAAAACCGACTTAATTAGTCCTCGTTTTAAATAAGTTAAGCCTTTAGAAAATCAAGAACATTAATAAAAGACTGACTAACTTCTTTTCCATTTTGCTCTAGAAGATCAAGCTTTTTATTCGTTTCAATGTTAGGCTCTTTGAAATGGACATATGTAAAGATTGAGTAGTTTAATTGATTTGGCAAATGGAAAATTTCAATTTCTGTTTGTGTTTTCTTATCTATAAAGAGCCTTGAGTTTTCTAGGCCAGGATGAGTTAATTCTAATGTTTTCCAATTCTTCATAGCTTGCTCTTCCCCTAAAGATACAAGACTTTTTTCTATTGATATGAGAATACTGAAGTCGATGAGTCTGTCACTTTGGGCGATTTGTACCTGGAACTTTTCATTAAAACTATTTGAGTCAAGAGCGTTTACGAAGGTATTTACAATTCTTTTGACGACTTCTTTATCTTTATAGTCTTTTTCTTTCCATGTGTACATAACCTCTGTATTCATTAAAGGTCCTCCAATTAGAAGAAGTTTAGATGATTTTCAACTTTAATCTAAAAAATATTTAAAAACATTATATTATTTTAATTATAAACGACTTGAAAAGAAAATCATTTGAAAACTTAGCGTTTAATTTTCAAAAGACAAGAAGGAATAGAATTATTTCATTATTAGAAAAGCATTTAAAAAAGGGTAAGAGCAATCGATAAGTAAGACTAATATATTTATTAAAAAATACGTGAGCTTAATAGATATGGGGTATATAAAAATTGAAAAATACCAGTTGTTTTTTGAAGAACAATTAGGAGAAGATCCTGGTGTTTTAATCCTTCCTAGTTCTGGACTTGGTCGAAATCAATGGTCTTCTCTTTTCCAGCTTATACCTGATCGTTTGAGCTATGTTTTAAGTTATTTAAATTACCCTCCTTCTGATTTATGGATTGGAAGTGACGGACCTGACTTTAA
>DKQD01000076.1:18572-39905 GCA_002474345.1 Bacteriovoracaceae bacterium UBA7317 | reverse complement strand
TATTGTATTCAGACCTTCAATGAAGCACCTCCTTTTGACATCGTACATAATAAACGCTATTTAATTTTTATCTCTTTTAACTGCCAAAATGTTTATTTGGATAAGTTTTTTTGAAATAAGCATTTCTAACAGGAGTTTTAAAAGTGTTGAAAAAAATTCTTTTCACTACTTTGTTTCTCTTAACTATAGTCCTTTCCTCAGTTTATTACTTATTTCATAGGTCCAAGCCAGTCAGCGAAGGTGTTGTTTTCTTAAAAGGTCTTGAAAGTAAAGTTAGGATTGTAAAAGATGAGTGGGGAGTTCCCCATATTACATCTGAGAGTGAAAGAGATGCTTACTTTGCCTTGGGTTTTGTCATGGCCAGTGAAAGACTTTTTCAGATGGATATTCAAAGAAGGTTGGCCAATGGCCAACTGAGTGAAGTTTTAGGAAAAAGAACTTTAGAAGTAGATAAAAAGTTTAGAACTCTTCGATTTAGAAAGGCGATGGTCGAGCTTATGGAGAAGAGGAAAAGAGAAGGTAAAAGAAATAAAAAAATGTGGGGTCATCTAACAGCTTTTTATGAAGGCGTTAATGAGTATATAAAGAAAAACCCTCTGCCAATTGAGTTTCATTTACTTGGCTATGAACCGAAGCCTTTTGGCCCTTACGATGCTTTTTCCTTTAGCGGTTATATGGGTTATAGCTTTGCAACCTCTTTTCGAAAAGATGTTCTTTTTTCGACACTAGCCTCTACCTTATCAAAAGATATGTTTGAAAATTTAAGACCTGAACCTGAATTTGAAAAGAAAAAGGTCGCAGCTGTCTCTGAGGTATCTCTAAAAAAAATATTAGGAATTCATGAGGAGTTAAAGCAGGGTTTTTATGCTTTTGAAGGTAGTAATGCTTGGGTTTTATCGGGAAAGCGTTCCAAAAGTGGTAAACCAATTTTGGCTTCGGATCCTCACGTTGCTTTTGCTACGCCTGGGGTCTGGTTTGAAGCTCATATAAAAACACCGAATCATGAAATTTATGGTCATTACCTACCTTTGATACCGTTTCCGGCTTTAGGTCATAATAAGCATATTGCTTGGGGCCTTACTATGAGTAAGGTCGATGATATGGATTTCTACAAAGAAAAAATGTCGTCTGACGGTAAAAAAGTTAAATTTAGGGGAGAATGGCAGCCGATTCGAGAGTATGAAGAAGTTATTCAGGTGAAGGGTGAAGCCCCTAAAAAGCTGAAAGTTAGAATAACGCCTCATGGACCTCTTTTGGATCAGATAATGGATGGAAAACCTATCTCTGTAAAATGGAGTTTTTACCATCCAAAAAACCTAGCATTGGAAGGAATATATAGAGGGGCCAGGGCCAAGAACTGGACTGAATTTACTAAAGCTTTTGGATATGGAGCTGCTCCAGGGCTTAATATCGCTTACGCAGATTCTAACGGTGATATTGGATCAATGGTCTATGGAAGAATCCCAAATAGGCCTAAAGGTATGAACTCAGATAGAGTTTTAGATGGTGCTTCTGGAAGAGATGAATATTCTTATTTTCCTACTTCCGAAAACCCAAGAACTTATAATCCAGAGTCCGGAGTTATTGTTCTTGCTAATTGGAGGCCTTTACATGGAAAAAATATTGCTGGTTTTTGGTCACCTTCTGACCGGTTTGATATAATTAACTCTCTTCTTAAAACTCAAGAAAAATGGAGTGTTGAAGAATTGAAAGAGATTCAAACCTCATCTCTTTCTCAAACAGCTCAGTCAATTCTCCCAATATTGCTTTCTTCTCTTAATGGGAAAGGTTTTACTCAGAAAGAGAAAAGTATCATTAAGGAGCTAACAGGTTGGAATTACCGTTCCCTTATTAAAAGTAAAGCAGCTTTGATTTATCATCAATGGAACTTAGAAAATAAAAAACTCCTCTTTGATGAGCTTCCTGTAGAACATATGGAAGCTTATTGCAGCCTTGGTTCTCATTGGTTTTCTTACAAAAGGTTATTACAGCAAGACAATGCTTCTTGGTGGGACTTAAAATCAACAGATGATAAAGTTGAAAAAAGGAATGAAATTCTTTTCTTAGGTTTTCAAAATGCTATTAAAAGTCTCTCAAGAAGCTTTGGTAGCAATATCGAAAAATGGACTTGGGGGAAAGCGCACACCGTAGAGCACGTTCATCCTCTAGGCAAAGTAAAGCCGTTAAACTATATTTTCAATTTGGGTCCTTATGGCGCTTCAGGTGGTTACGAGCTTATTAATAATTTGGCGAGTAAAGGCTGTGCTAACGGTTTTAAGGTTGTGTCTGGTCCCTCGACAAGAAGGTTGATTGATTTCAAAACTCCTGGTTTTTCTTGGGGAGTTCTTCCTTTAGGAAACTCCGGACATATACTTAGTGAGCATTATCGAGACCAAAAAGATCTTTATCTTACAAACAAGTATCGTTTTCAATTGATGAACTCATCTGCCATTGAAAAAAATAAGGTAAGTGAACTGATACTTGTTGGAAAAAAGCGAAAAAGTTTAAATTAAAATAAAGTTTAAATTTCTTTTTTTCCCTGGAGTGACGTACATAAAGTTTAATGCAACAAAATTTGTTTACTAATCGGCAAACTTTTAGTACAAATTAACTCTGATATTTTGTATAAAATTTGTATGTATAAAATAGGTTTAAATATCTAAGCCAGTCCGTTATATTTGTCATTTCCGGAAATCTTTCATAAACAGAATAGAAAAACATTAAGACTTCCCATTAAGAAGTTAAAGAGTGGTATTACGGTGCAAGACAATATAAATGGTTCTGAATCAGACAGTCTAGAGGAGAGAAAAACCGATCATCTTGATTTGGCGGTTAAGTCTCAAATGCCTATCGAAACAGCTGATTCCCGCTTTGACTTCGAGCCTCTTCTTGCTGCTCACCCAACTCCGCTTAATGATGACTTATCTTGTGACTTCTTAGGCAAAAGGGTTAAGGCTCCTCTTTGGATATCTAGTATGACTGGAGGTGCTAAGGAAGCCGGGAAACTTAATAAAATCTGGGCCAAGATCGCTGCGGAGTTTGGTTTAGGTATGGGTCTTGGTTCTTGTAGAACCCTCCTCAGTAGTTCAAAACATATTAGTGATTTTGACTTAAGGCCTATACTGGGTGATGAGCTTCCTTTTTACGCTAATCTAGGAATTGCTCAGGTTGAAGAGCTTATAGATAATGGTGAAGAGAAAAAACTTCAAGAACTTGTAAAAACACTCGATGCAGATGGTCTTATTGTTCATATAAACCCTTTGCAGGAATGGTTTCAGCCGGAGGGTGATAGATATAAAAGAGCACCGCTAGAGACCATTAAGAGGCTATTAGGCGTATTTGAAGGTAAGCTTATCGTGAAGGAAGTTGGTCAAGGTTTTGGTCCAAAGAGCCTTGAAGAGCTTATTAAACTGCCTCTCAGTGCAATTGACTTCGCTGCGTATGGTGGAACAAATTTTACTAAGTTGGAGCTAATGAGAGGGAAGGTAAATGACTTTTCAAGTTATTCCCAATTTTCTCAAGTTGGCCATACAGCAGATGAGATGATAATTTGTGCCAACCGTATTCTAGATAATTTAGGTAGTAAAGCGAAGTGCCGAAGTTTTATTATTTCGGGCGGAGTTAAGGATTCTCTGCACGGTTTTTACTTGATGGAAAACCTTCTTGGATCATCAGTCTATGCTCAAGCAAAAGCTTTTTTGGTGAAGGGTCGAGAGGGTTATCCAGCACTTAAGGAATATGTTGAGTCCGAGTTGAAGAACCTTGCTTTGTCGAAGGCTTTTTTGAAGGTCAGGACATAAAGTTTTTATTTTAATGATTATAAAGAGGTTATTTGTTTGAAAGAGGTAACTAGCTTTTCAAAATTTTCGAAGAAGCAAAAAATAGATTTTTTGATTAAAACCTTTTTTAACGGCTCGTTTGATATTCGTGAAAGAATTGAAAGTTTCTGGCATAAGAGTGAATCTTTCCAAAGAGCATTTGATGAATTTAGTGAAAACACTATAACCAATTTTTTTCTTCCTTATGGTGTTGTTCCTAACTTAATGATTAATAACGATCTTTATTGTGTTCCCATGGTAACTGAAGAAAGCTCTGTTGTCGCAGCTAGCGCTAAGAGTGCAAAGTTTTGGATGACCCGTGGTGGAGTTAAAACAAAGGTTATTTCAACAGCTAAGGTGGGGCAGGTTCATTTCTTCTGGTATGGTCAAACACCCCGCTTAGAGTCTTTTTTTAAAGGGCTTGTTCCTGAGTTGAAAAAGTGTGTAGCACCTCTTGTTCATTCAATGGAGAAAAGAGGTGGTGGAATAAAAAGCATTGAGCTTGTTGATAAGACTTCTATCGAAAAGGGTCTCTTTCAAATTCACGTAAAGTTTGAAACCTGTGATGCTATGGGAGCCAATTTTATTAATTCAGTCCTTGAAGCATTTGCTACCAAGTTGAAGGAGAGCGTTGAAGCGTCCACCTTTTTTACTTCAGAGGAGCGAAAGATTGATGTGATAATGTCGATTCTTTCAAATTATACGCCTGAATGTCTTGTAAGGTCAGAGGTTTCCTGTTCAATAGAGGATTTGGATCACTTAGGGTTGTCAATGGACCCAGAAGTTTATGCTGATCGCCTTAGAAAAGCCGTATTGATTGCTAATTCTGATGTCTATAGAGCAACAACTCATAATAAGGGTATTATGAATGGTATTGATGCTGTTGTTTTGGCGACTGGTAATGATTTTAGGGCTGTGGAGTCTTGTGCTCACGCTTATGCTGCCAGAAGTGGTCAGTATAGATCTTTGAGTGATGTTAAGATTGAGGATGGTTCCTTTACTTTTAGTTTAGAACTTCCGTTGGCTTTGGGTACTGTCGGTGGATTGACTTCGCTTCATCCTTTGGCAAAAATTTCTCTTGAAATATTAGGCCAGCCATCAGCTCCCAAATTGATGGAAATAGCAGCGTCTATTGGACTTGCCCAAAACTTTGGTGCTCTAAATTCATTAGTGACTTCAGGAATTCAAAAAGGGCATATGAAAATGCATTTATTTAACATACTCAATCACTTTAATACGAGTGAAGATGAGAGAGAAAAAGCCAAGGCTTTTTTTGTTGATAAGGTTGTTTCTCATAATGCAGTTAAAGAGTTCTTAAATGGTTTGAGGAAATATCACTAATGGAAAGTGGAATTCAACCTGAGGTAAATAAAAGAAACTCAGCCAAACAAACTCAGAACTTCTATGGCAATGGGAAACTTCTTATTTCTGGTGAGTATTTTGTTTTGGATGGAGCTGTTTCCCTGGCTTTGCCGACAATTTTTGGTCAAAAATTAATGGTTTCGCACAAACCTTCTTTCAACCCAACATTAACTTGGAAAAGTTATGATGAAAAAGGAGAGGTGTGGTTTGAGTCTGAGTATGAGTTTTGGCACTTTCGTTGCCTGAGGGAAAACCCTTCTTTAAAGGCCCTTAAACTTCAAGAGCTTCTTCTTGAGGTGAGGAAGGAAAATAGCCATTTTTTAAGAGAAAATGTTGATGTTGAGGTTACAACTAAAACTAATTTTCCCCTTCATTGGGGTTTGGGATCAAGCTCTACCCATATTTTTAACATAGCTCAGTGGGCTTATGTTAATCCTTTCAAGCTTCTTTTTGAAACATCCGGCGGGTCAGGCTATGACATTGCTTGTGCTCAAGCCGAGGGACCAATTTTTTATCAGTTAAAAGAAAAAATGCCCACATGGAGTTTGGTCGACTTTAACCCTTCATTTAAAGAAAACCTTTACTTTGTCTATTTGGGAACTAAAAAAGATTCTGGCCAGGCTGTGAAAGATTATCGGGAAAGAGGCGCGGCTAGTAAAGATATAATTAATATTATCAATGCTCTCACAAAAGCTATGGCAGTGGCCGATGATCTTCGCGAATTTGAAGAGCTTTTGATTGAGCATGAAGATGTCGTTTCAAGATATATGGGTCTTGAGCCCATCAAGAAAACAACTTTTTCGGACTTTTGGGGAACGGTAAAGTCTCTAGGTGCTTGGGGAGGAGACTTTGCTTTGGTAACAAGTGAAGAGTCTGCTTCTTCAACAAAGGAATATTTTAGAAGGAAATTAGATCACGATGTTATTTTTTCTTATAGAGATATAATTCTTGAAAGGAGTCCTTTGCTTTCAAAAGATTCAGCGTTATCTATAAGTAAAAAAGAGGAGCTTCTTCAATGAATTCCTTTGTTATAAACTCTGTTAAGGGTGATATTAATTTGGGGCAGGTTTCTTGGGAGGCTCCGAGCAATATAGCCCTTGTAAAGTATTGGGGAAAGAAAGGACTTCAGCTTCCTATGAACAGCTCCTTAAGCCTATCGCTCAGTTCTTCTAAAACAAAAACAACACTTTCTTGGAGAAAAAAGCCTAAAGGAGAAGGGCTTTCTTTTGATCTTCTTTTCGAGGGAAAGAAAAAAGTACAATTTCAAAATAAAATAAGTACTTTTCTCGAAAGAGTTGAAGATAAAATTCCAAACCTTAAAGACTATCATCTCGAATTTGATTCTGAGAACACCTTTCCCCACTCTGTAGGGATAGCCTCATCGGCTTCTTCAATGGCTTCACTTGCTCTTTGTTTGGGAAGTTTTGCAGCTTACTCTGGTAATGAATCATTTCTTGGAGATACTTTTTTTGAGGAAGTGTCCTCTATGGCAAGACTAGGGTCAGGCAGTGCCTGCCGCTCAATTTATGGAGGGTGGGCTTCATGGGGACCTTATCAAATTGATAATCATGAAAAAGGAAGCGATTTCTATGCAACTCCTTTTACAAAGATAGACCCTCTTTTTAAAGAGATGAGTGATTTTATTCTTATCGTTGATAGTTCCCCCAAAAAGGTTTCATCAACAAAAGGTCACGCTTTAATGGAGGGACACCCCTTTGCTGAAGCGAGGATTTTACAAGCCGAAAACAACATGAATAAGCTTGTTGACTCAATTATAAAAGGAAATTGGGATGTATTCCAAAGTGTTGTGGAAAATGAAGCACTTTCTTTACATTCTCTTATGATGAGTTCTAAAGATCCTTACATATTAATGCATCCGAGGTCTTTAGTGGTCATAGAAAAAATCAAGGAGATGCGGGCAAAGACAGGAGTTAAATGCTGCTTTACCCTCGATGCAGGTCCAAACATTCACCTTCTCTGTCCAAAGAGTGAAAATACTTCAATAAAGCGTTTTATTGAAAGTAATTTGCAAGAATTTTTAGAAAACAAAAATTGGATTGAAGACTCTGTAGGGTCTTTGGGTCCTAAGGCATTGGAGTGTTGATGGAAAAGGAATCTTTTGTTTCTAAAATCTTGCTTTTTGGAGAGTATAGTATCATTAAAGACTCTATGGCTTTGTGCTTGCCATACCCTTTGTTTGAAGGTTCCTTGAGTTTTAGAAAAGGGAGTGGACCTAAGGTCGAACCAGAATTGAAGGCATTCTCTCAGTATTTAAAAAAACTCCATAGAGAGGGAACTGGCCCTATTTCTGATTTTCAATTTGACATCCAGTCCTTTGATTTTGACATTTCTCAAGGGCTTTTCTTTGATTCTACGATACCTCAAGGTTATGGACTTGGTAGTTCAGGGGCTTTATGTGCCTCCCTTTTTTCTCGTTATGCAGTTAAAAGCTGCGATAAAGAAGTCTTTCTCAAAGATCCTAGGATGGTAAATAGGCTCCAAAGTTACTTCTCTTTAATGGAGTCTTTTTTTCATGGCTCAAGTTCAGGTTTGGATCCTCTGATTAGTTATTTGAATCAAACAATTCTAATAAGGGCGAAAAACGATTTTGAAAGAGCTGAAATTTCCTTGAGTCAATTTGGAAAAGGAGAGGGAGGAATTTTTCTTCTTAATACTGGAAGATCTCGTAAAACTGAGCCTCTGGTAAATCTGTTTTTAGAAAAGTGCTTAATTTCTGAATTTAGTCAAGTTTGCGAAGAAGAGTTATTACCTATAACGAATGAATGTATAAATTACTTTTGTCAAAATGATCCCTCAAGCTTGTTGAAGGCCTTTAAGTCCCTCTCTTCCTTTCAAAGAGAGCACTTTGGCCTTATGATACCCCCTTTATTTAAGGAGCTATGGGAAAGAGGTCTTGATAGTGATGACTTTTATTTAAAGCTCTGTGGAGCTGGAGGAGGAGGATTCCTTTTAGGAATTACTGATGACTTTATGAAAGTTGATAATGCTCTAAATAACCACGAAATTAGGGTTGTTTGTCGGTTTTAGAATCTATTGAAGGTTTTCCTTTTTAGGTTGAGGTTCTCCTTTAAGTAAAAGGTTTAAATCTCTTGCTTTAACGAACCCTTGGGGAGTTCCTTTTTTAGAATCGTTAATTTTCTTTCTCCAATCATTCATGGCCAATCCTGCCAGAGCAAATTTCTTTTCAAAATTGATTGTCCTGTCTAGTCCAGGTAGGATGGCTTCTAAAAGGCTTCTTTTTGTTTGGATTCTTGCAACAGGTGCTTGATTTGATATATTTGTGAGGATATCAGTGAGGACCTTTTCTTCTTCATCTTTATTTAAAAAGGTATGAATAAAACCGCTTCCCTTAAGGGCCTGATTATCAATAGAATGTGGCGAAAGTAGCCAGCTTCTAATAAAAGAATTAGGAATTAGCTCAGTAGAAAAGCCTATTCCACCTCCTGAAGGGACAAGGGCTTGTTTTAGATGATCAAAAGAGAAATAGTTTTGTTCATGGGCCAATCTAATATCGGCTCCCATGGCGAGTTCTAAGCCTGCTCCTGCACCCCCGCTTTGAAGGTTCGCAATAATTGTTTGAGGCAAAAAGAACATAACGTAGACAAGTTTTTGATATTTTTCTAATAATTCTTGGAATCGTTTTTCAGGAAGAGAAACAAATTCATCTAAGTCAAAACCTTTTGAGAAGTAATTATCTTGTCCAGTTATGGCGACGGAATGAATTTCAATATGCTGTGAAAGCCACGAAAAAAGAGACTCAAGTTCAATGAGCATTTTTTCATTTATGAGGTTTTTTTTTGAAGGTTCTGGTTGAGCTAATTGTAGAAAAAGAGACTTTGTTTTTGAACAAATGTGGACTTTAAGCGTAGTAAAATTGAAAATTTCTTTCTTCATTAACCTTCCCTGGTTTTTGAATTAGGACTTTTAATTTTATTTTTCCCAATGGGTAACCATAAGGCAAAGGAAAAAAAAGAGTGTTTTTTGCTTGAGTATGTTTTACTCAATCTTTTTTACATATTTGATTGGTGTAAGTTTTATTTACTTTCTTCGTCTTCTAGAAATTTTTCGACTTTCATTGCGGCCATGCAGCCTGAACCTGCAGCAGTAATTGCCTGCCTATAAAAAGGATCTTGGACATCACCACAAGCGAAGACTCCTGGAATATTTGTGTCTGGACCATTTTCAGTTTTAATAAAACCATTTTCGTCAAGTTGTACCTGATCTCCTAAAAAGCTTGTGTTTGGAGTATGTCCAATTCCTAAGAAAAAGCCATCCGTTTGCCTTTCAGTTGATTCATTTGTTTCGGTATTTTTAACTCTGATACCTTTAACACCATTGTCATCAAAAAGGATTTCTTCAACGACCGTATTCCATAAAATATCTATTTTAGGGTTATCGAAGACCCTTTGCTGCATGGGCTTCGATGCTCTTAGAGAGCCTCTTCTATGGATGATCGTGACTTTTTCAGCGAAGCGGGTAAGGAAATTTGCCTCTTCCATTGCTGTATCTCCGCCACCAACAACATGAACAATCTTATTTCTAAAGAAAAAACCGTCGCAGGTTGCACAAGCACTCACACCTTTTCCAATTAACTCTTTTTCGTTTGGAAGTCCAAGATACTTAGCACTCGCACCTGTTGAGATAATAACCGTTTTTGCTTCAATTTCAGTTCCATCTTCACAGTTAATGAGGAATGGTTTCTTATTGAGGTCTACCTTGACAACATTTTTTTGCCAATACTGGGTACCAAACCTTTCTGCTTGTTTTTTCATTTTGTCCATAAGGTCAGGGCCCTGAACTCCTTCAGGAAACCCTGGAAAATTTTCGACATCAGTTGTGGTGGTTAGTTGTCCACCTGGCTCATGCCCCTCTAAAACAAGAGGCTTTAGATTCGCTCTAGAGCTATAAAGGGCTGCTGTATGTCCTGCTGGTCCAGATCCTACAATAACCACATCTCTTTTTTCCATGATTTAAATTCCTTTTTTTAAAGATGGTAACTTCTGAAAATTTTGAGGGTGATGATTATCACCCTGTTGAATGGACTTTTTTATAGTTTTTGAAGTTTTTATTCTGACCCATTCAAAGCTTCTCTAGTCTCTTCAAGCTTTTCTATCTCTGCCTTAATATTTTCTGGTCTGTCATCCATTTCCGGGTTCATTTCATAGTAAGCTTTTATTGAGACGAGTTCGTCTGGATTTGGAGCTTCTTGAGTTGTTTTAAAACGCTCTTCTGTTAGTGTGCAGTTATAAAAGAAGAGTTTTTTGTTTTTTTTCTTTCTGCTCAAAGTTTTTTCCTCGTTTGAAAATTACTGGCTTCTTTTCTTTTCCAGTACTTTTATTACCAATCTCTTTAGAAAAGGGCAATGGAGTTTGGCGTAATTACTGGACATTCCTACCTTATAGAGAGTGATAACGTCATGTGTTATATTGGTAAGGTTAAGAAACGGTGTTTTGGTGATAATAATGCGCTGTGTTTTCGTTCAATTTTTGTTTTCCCGGGTAGCATTTACCCTCCTCTTAACTTGGGTTTTAGGTTCCTCAAGTTATTCTTATGGGTTTTCAAAGGTAAAAATTAAGGAAGTTAGCAACAGCAAAAAAACAATCGTAATGGATTTAGGCCTTTTGGATGGTCTTAAAACTGGTAAAAACGGGTGGCTATTTTTTTCTAACCCAAAAAATCCAGTAAATGTGAAAAAGGTAGCTTTTGGCGAGGCCGTAAAAGTATTTCCCACTAAATCTTACTGGTACTTAAAGAAAAGTCTTGCCCCTGAATATCTTAATCATGGTCAAAGGCTTTTACTCCTCGAAAGTGACTCTGCCCTAAAAGGTTTGGCTCCTATAAAAATAAGACAAAAAATGGTTTATCTCGATCCTAAAAGAACCCCTGAGGAGTACTTGAAAAGTAAAACTATGGATAAAGGAATACCAGAAGAAATTATTAAGGGCGGAAAAACTTCTGTCCAGTCGAGGTCATTGAATGAGACAAATCTTCCTAAGCATCAACATATTGAAGTTACATCTTTTTCAAAATGGGATAAAAAAGATGCTTTATCTTTATCAGAAGATGGAACACCAACAGATCATGTTCTAAGTTCTCAAACAGAACACAAAGGAAGAGGTCCTCAAAGTGTCCGTAAGCAAAGAAAGGCTCAGCTTTTAGAAAACTTAACTAACGGAGTAGTTGAGAAGGGAAAGTTTTTTAGGGACCTAGATGATTTATATAAAGATATTGAAGCAACTTCTTTGGTTCAAAATGGATCTCTTCATCCAAATGTTTACGAGCAATACTTAAGGAGAAAAAGGGGAGAAAAGGAAATAAGTTCTTTTGCCTTAAATAAAATGATTCACGAAGGAGACCTTTGGTCGGTTGATATGGATAGAGATCAATTAAGAGACTTCTTCGTTGCCAGTGGTATTGCAATTGAAAGGGAGAGGCAAAAGTTTGCCCTCCAAAATGAGGTAGGTCATGAAGTATTTATCCTCTATGGTATTAACCTAAATTCTCACGTTGATCCTAGTGATAAGAATTATCAGGGAAGCGGTGTCTCTTTGGGAATTGGTTATGATTATTTTTTAATGAGAACAACACCAAAATTAAATCATTTTTCTTTGGAGTTCTTCCTAGATACGTCTAATAACTATTATGATTTTGGAACAAAAAATGCTCTCTCAAATGAATTCTCTTTGAAATTCTCTATAAACTGGTATCTTCGTTTACCTTCAACATTGAGAAAGTATATCTGGTATATAGGAACTGGAATAGGTTCAGGACAAGCGAGTATAAAAAACATCTCCTTCTCAAAGCGGTATACAGCTCAAATAAGCGAGTTTCCATTCCTCCACTTAGGATTAAAATATCGATTTGGAGGAAGAGAGAAAGGAGATTGGTTTAATAAATCTGTAGGTCTTCATTTTCTACTTTCAACAGGAATGAGGCGTTTGACAGTTGTAGAGCAAATTACAGATAGTATAGAAGCTAGTTTAAATGTTGGTGGAGTAAAGTTTTCTGGTGGAGTTAATTTTCTTTTTTAGGAACTTCAAATAAATTGGTAAAGCTTGTGAAAAACTTAAAAAATCTTATCTTGTTCCCCTTTTTGTCATTATGTATCGTATTTAATTGTAACGCCTTAGATATGGATGAGACATTGACTTTTAGGATTCTAAAATTATCTAAAACTAAAAGAACATTGCTGGCAAATAGAGGGACGGATGATGGGTTAGAAATCGATAATCATGCTAAATTTTACCTTACTTCTACGGGTGTTGTTGCTAGAGCTGTTGTTAGAAAAATCTCACCAACAAGATCTGTTTGGGCCATATATAGACTTATCAATGAATCAGAGATTAATACCGGAAGAGTTCTTCAGTTGAAATCAGTGTCAGCAGTTAAACTGAGTAAGGACCCTACCAAAATGCTTAACGTTCCACCTGCTTCCATACCCATAGATGGAGGAGGTACGTTGGCCGATTTAGAAAGTAAAGAAACAAAAGAAGAAAGAGAAGACTTAAAGAGTTTAAAGGAACGTTCATTTGATGAAGAACCTAACCGAAAAGGTTATTTTGGTCATCTTGACTCTCATGTAAAATCAAGGGGAGATGGAGGAAGAGCTTTTGGAAAGAAAAGTTGGGATGCTTTTACTAATTTTAGTTTGAATAGTTTAAGCGCTAAGGAAGAAACAATTTCTTCTTCTAAAGTAACCTCTAAGAGCGAAATGGCCCTTTCTATAGGAATTGAAAAATACTTTCCTTCCAGCGAAATAACCTTTTTTAAGAGGACATCGCTTTTTGGAGAGTTTGAGTGGATAAAAAACGTTTCAAAAGATACTTCTGGAGGAACCGATCAAGGTGATGTTGCTAAAACGGCTTTTTCCGGTGGAGTCAACTATCATTTGTTCACAGACCCTTTCTCTTTTGACTCCTTCATACCTTTTGTTGGTTTTGGCTTTGGTATGGGAACAGATAAGAGAGAATACACGGATACTAATGAGACATCATTTTCGGAGTCTAATGCACATTACTTTTTAGGCGCAGGTGTCAAATTTTATGCGGCTCTTGGAATAGGCTTGAAGGGAATGGTTGATTATTATGTAAAAAACCAAAACCAAACAAACTCCCAAACTCTTTCTGTAACAACTTATGAAACTGTGGGATTTCGCACTAGGTTGGGTTTAACTTATCGCTTTTGAAAAGACTCATTTTCGTATAAAACACCTTTAAAAAATAGAGAAATTAGGGAGAGTAAGTGTCTATATTTGCGATTGATACTCAAAAAACAGTGACTTATTGCAAGGGTAGGAGGAACTTCATAAGTCAAGAGGACTTTTTGGCGATAGAAGAACCTCTTGAGATGAAAATTTCCTATAGAGGGAAAAAGAAGTCTCTTAGTTTGACAATGAGAACACCTGGGCATGATCAAGATCTAGTTGTTGGTTATTTATTGGCAGAAGGAATCATAAGTTCTTATGATGATATTGACTGGAACGAGTATGGAGTTGTATCTGAAGAGGGTAAGGACGCTCATATATGTGTTTATTTAACCAAAGAGCCTATCAATTTAGATACTTTAAAAAGAAGTAGTTATATGAGCTCTAGTTGCGGTGTATGTGGTAAAACCTCTATTGAAAGTTTAGACGTTTTACAAAACCTTAAGTGTGAAAAAGAATTAGAAGAGAAGATAAGAAATGATTTTCTTCCAAGTAACTTTTTCTTTTCTCTTCCAAGTATTTTAAGAAAAAATCAGGATATATTTAAAAAAACAGGAGGCCTTCACGGAGCAATGTTGGTGGACTTTGAAGGAAATATGGTGGCTTTGCGAGAGGACGTAGGAAGACACAATGCAGTTGATAAATTGTTCGGTCATTGTCTTTTGAAGAGGGTTAATCCCAAAGCAGGCGTGCTTCTTTTAAGTGGACGGATAAGCTTTGAGCTAATCCAAAAAGCTTCTAAGTCTGGTGTAAGATATGTTGCAGGTATTGGAGCTCCTTCTTCTTTTGCAGTTTCTTTGGCAAAGAAGAATAAAATGACCCTAGTAGGTTTTTTAAAGGAAGAGAGTTTTAATTGTTACGCAGGAAATGAAAGGATTCTTTATGAGTGATGATAAAATGAAAGATGGGGAAAACCAAGTGCCAATACAAGAGCCAGGAAAAAGGTTTGTTTATCCTCTCTGCCCAGAAACTGAGGACCCCCTCATAATTGGTGTAAAGGCAACAAAAGCAGCTGGCCCAAAAGCTGTTTTATCTACAGGGAATCATATCTTCTCTAGAATGGGTCTAAAGAAAGGTTTAAAAATTTTGGGTCAAGTTAATCAAAAGGAAGGTTTTGATTGCTCCGGCTGTGCCTGGCCTGATCCCGAGAAGAGATCCTTTGCTGAATTTTGTGAAAATGGAGCAAAGGCCTTAAGCCTTGAAGGAACCGATAAAAAAATTAAATCTTCATTTTTTAAAAAGTGGAGTGTTGAGGAGCTTTCCTTAAAAAGTGACTTATGGTTGACTGAGCTTGGTCGTTTAACCAAACCAATGTATTTGGCCAAAGGCTCATCACACTATGAAGAAGTTAGTTGGGCCAATGCTTTTGACCTAATTTCTAAGAAGATTTGTTCTCTAAAATCTCAGGAGAGGGCAAGTTTTTATACTTCAGGAAGAACTAGTAATGAAGCAGCTTTTTTGTACCAGCTTTTTGTCAGACTATTGGGCACAAATAACCTTCCAGATTGTTCTAATATGTGTCATGAGTCGAGTGGTGTGGCATTAGGTGAATCAATTGGCATCGGCAAGGGAACCGTCACATTAGATGACTTCAATGAAGCAGAGCTTATTTTGGTTGTAGGGCAAAACCCAGGGACCAATCACCCGAGGATGCTTTCGGCTCTTCAAAAAGCAGTTACTGAGAAAGGGGCAAGAGTTGTTTCTATTAATCCTCTTTTTGAATCCGGGACAGCTTCTTTTGCAAACCCTCAAAAACTGGAGGGGCTTTTAGGCTTGGGTCTTCCCTTAGCTTATCATCACATACCTATAAAAATTAATGGAGACGTGCCTTTCTTTAAAGGAGTTATGAAGTCAATTTTTGAAAAGGTTTCGGATCCAAATAATAGTTTTTCACTTGATTTAAATTTTATAAAAGAAAAGACCATTGGTTTTGAAGAATTTCAAAAAAATATTTTAAATACTTCCTGGGATAATTTAATTATAGGCGCAGGGGTTTTTAAAAAAGAAATGGAATCTCTTGCAGAAGCTTATTTGAAAAGTAATAGGACAATTATATGTTGGGCCATGGGTCTTACTCAGCATGAAAATGCTGTTAGTAATATTCAAGAAATAGTTAACCTTCTTTTGTTAAAAGGTAACTTTGGTAAACCTGGAGCAGGAGCTTGTCCTGTTAGAGGGCATAGTAATGTTCAAGGAGATAGGACGATGGGAATTCATGAGAAACCATCGGATTCTTTCATAGATAATCTAGATAAAGCTTTTGATTACTCCTTTCCTAGAAAAGCAGGTTTTAACACTGTTGAAGTCATTAAGGCCATGGAGGATAAACAGGTAGATTTATTTTTTGCTCTTGGAGGAAATTTTTTATCGGCTACTCCAGATACCCATAGAACAGCGAGGGCCCTTCAAAATTGTGCAATGACGGTTCAGGTTTCTATAAACTTAAATCGATCTCACCTTGTAACTGGTGATGAAGCTTTAATCCTCCCTTGTTTGGCCCGCTCTGAAAAAGATGAAACAAGTCAAGGAATCCAGTTTGTGACTGTAGAAAATTCAATGAGTTTTGTTCACTCCTCGAAGGGGGCACAAGAGCCCATTGATCATGATTTGAAGAGCGAGGTTTCTATTATTTCTGAAATTGCTGAGAGGGTTCTTAAAAAAAGAGAGCAAAAAGGAATACCTATATTAGATTGGAAAGGGTTCCGTGAAAATTATGACTTGATAAGAAACTTAATAGAAAAAAGTATTCCTGATTTTAAAGATTATAATAAGAGAGTAAAAGGTCGCGCTGGGTTTTATTTACCCCATCCTGTAAGGGATGAATGCCGTTTTACAACAAAAAATGGCAAGGCCCTCTTTACACTGCATAACCTCCCAGGTTGGAAACTAAAGAAAGATCAGTATCATATGATGACGATTCGTACTCATGATCAATTTAATACGACCATTTATGGAAAGAATGACCGTTATAGAGGCATTTATGGCCAGAGGAGGGTTGTATTCATGAACTCTGAAGATATGGTCAGAGAAGGGTTTGTGGAAAAAGATAAGGTCAATATAGTAAGTTATTTCGGAGAAGGTCAAAGGGTTGTAAAAAACTTTTTTATTGTGCCTTTTGATATACCGAGAGGCTGTACAGCAACTTATTTTCCGGAGTCAAATGAATTAGTTCATCTTGAAAATCATGCGCACAGAAGCTTTACGCCTGTATCGAAGTCCCTTGTTGTCTCTTTTGAAAAGGTTTAGTGACTTGAAAGCTTTCTTTTTATATATCTAATTAAGCTACCAACGAGTGGGATGTGTTCATAAATAAAGGCACCCATATCAAAATAATCTCTGTGGTAAATGACGAGATTGGTTTTTGGATCAAATTTTAAGTGAGAAACACCTTCAAGTTTGATCTCTTCACCCGACTTAAGACTCTTAGTCTTTAAGTACATCACCCAGGAAAACATGTATGAATTAGAATTATTCTTCGTTGAATCTTTGAAATCAAACTTTATATCAACGACGTTTTGGTAGAGGTTTAGGTAGTATTTTATCATTTCACTGCGACCCTCAATGGTACCAAGTGGATCGTCAAAAATGATTTTTGGATGATAAAATTTTTCACAAAGCGATTTCATGTTTGAAAAATTTGCAGAATTAAAAAACTTAATGACTCTTGCTTCACGATCTTTGGGCAAAGTAATTTTTGTGGAGGATAAAGCAGACGGGATACAAGAGAAAATTAAGAGACTTAAAGGGATAAACCTTCTTAAAAAAGTGGTAATACTGAAAGAACTCACATTTTTTTTAGGATACATCTTTAAGGCCTTTTGAAAATTGAGTAAGAATCAGTGAAAAGTTAGTTTTAAAAGATTTTGAATAGGGCGATACCCCAACGATAGACTTTGTGAGACCAGGAAAACTATAGGGAGTAATTATGATACATGTAATTAAAAACAGGAGGTACCTCTCATCAATATTTGGATCGATTAGGCCTTCATTTTTTTTCTTTCTTATTTCCTTTTCTCCATGCTCGTAGCTTTCATTTAAAATGTCCTTGATAATCTTTAGGCCTAATGGTTTGTCTTCTAAAGAGTCTCTCAACATAATCTTAATGACTTCTTTGCTTTTTTCTGCTTTGTTAAGCCAAAAAAGAAGGGCACCATCTAAAGATGGTGGGAGCTCTTTATATCCTCTTTTTATTTTTCCTAATATATTGATGAGAGTTTTTGCATATAAATCGTCTTTATTTTTAAAGTAGTGATAAATAAGCGCTTTATTAAATTTGGAATGATGGGCGACATCATCGATCCTGGCACCTTCTTTTCCATTTTTAATAAAGATGGTCGCTGCTATATCAAGAATGTGTGAAATTGATTTTTGTGAATCTCTCTTTCTCAATTAAGACCTCTTTAGTGAGCGAGTAAATTATTGGGCTTGGAATAGATTAATTGAACAACACTAATATTTTTTTGAAAAAAAGCAGCTTCACAATATTTTAAATAATAATTCCATTTTCTAATAAACTCTTTAGAGAAACCCAGCTTTTCCACTTGATTAATATTGTTGTTGAAGTTCTCGGCCCACTTATTTAATGTTAGAGCATAATCTTGTCCCATATCCTTCAAGGAGTAAAGTTCGAAACCGCCATTTTTGACTAAAGATTGGTTCATTGTGTGAATAGAGGGTAAAAGAGATCCAGGAAAAATATGTTTCTGAATCCAGTCAATTCCTTTTCTAAATTCCTTGTAACGGCTGTGAGGGGATGTGATAACTTGAAGCCCGATTAACCCTTTTGGTGCAAGTACTTCATTAACTTTTTTGAAAAAAGTATTATAGAATTTATGTCCAACTGCTTCAAGCATTTCAATTGATATAATTTTATCGTAAGTCCCTTTTAAGTTTCTGTAATCCATTAATTTAAGATCAATTTTATGATCAACATTTTCTTTTTTATGAAGCTCCTTGGCGTACTCAAATTGTTCCTCAGATATGGTAATAGTTGTGACTTTACATCCAAATTCTTTTACTAAGAGAAGAGAAAGCCCGCCCCAGCCAGTGCCTATTTCTAGAACATGATCAGAAGATGTAATTTTAAGCTTTTTTGCAAGAGAGAGGTATTTATCCCTTTGGGCAGTTTCTAAGTCTTTTTGTTGTTGATCAAAAAGAGCACAGGAATAGGTCATACTTTTATCAAGAAAAGTTTGATAAAAGTCATTTGAAATATCATAATGGTCCTCAATATTCTTTTTACTACCCTTTATTGTATTATCTTTTAATTTATGGCCCACTTTATTTATAAACTTGAATAGGTTAACAAAAGTAGATCCTTTTTTCTTGCTACCTGAGATAGAAATGCCTTGGTCAATATTGAGAATAAACCAGGAAATAACATTAAAAATACAGGGGGTGTCCCAATATCCTTTCACATAACCTTCACCAAACCCAATATCTCCTTTTAAAATAATATCCTGAAAAATTTTAGGATTCTTTATTTGAAGCTCTACCTTTGGAGCTTTTAAATCTTTTCCATAAATGAAATTTTTACCATTGGGCAGGGTTAGACTTAAATGACCCTTTTCCATACTTTTAAGATGGGATAAGATCATGTCTTGGCAGGTTTTATCGAAAAAATTTTGTTGGTAATTTGATTGATTATCCATAAAGTACCTCTGTCTGTTTATCTTTGTTCTCATTCTTTTTTATATATTTCAATTTTTTAAACCAAAGTATAAAAGCATGCCAATGGATCAAGAAAATAATTCTCAGCGTTTGAAAAGGAAAGGAAAAAATAAGAGAAATTAGATTCTTGTAATTGATCTCTTTTGATTTTGAGCTAAAAGTTGCTGTGAGAATTTTAGAATCATTTTGAATACTATCAACTTTTAAAAAAAGTTGTTCAGTTTTTTCTTCACTAATTATTTGAGAAAAAAAATGAAAAACTGTATCTAAGGGAATAAATGGGGAGACATAAAATAATTTTTTTGTTTTTAGCGAAGCTTTATTATTTTTTACAATGGATTTATCGAAAATTTTTTGCTCTTTAAATGTATTCCCAACCTCATAAATAACAGAAGAAAGCTTCTTGTTTTTATCAAAACAAAAAAAGACACTAATGGGATTAAATACATAACCAAATATCCTAAGATTTGTTAGAAAAAATATTTTATGAATATCCTTTTTTGTTATGTCTTTGAAATGATCTTTTAAATTTTTTTTGTTAAAAATATAGTGGTCCTTTTTATTGAAATTAAAAATTCCTTTTCTTTTATAACTGAGTAAAGGAAAAAAATTATCAAGGCTTTCTAAGTCATCTAAGTCTAAAAAAAACATAAAGTGTTTTAGAGAAAGTGAATATTTAATAGGACGAGTCCTGATATGGTGAACTTTTCCTATAAATATTTTAGACTTCAAATGACACTCCGCTTTAGTATGGACTCACATAGATTCACGGAGGAGAGTAACGCATCTTCATGAAACCCATATCTAAAATAACTACCAGTAAAGTAGATGGAGGTATCATTATTCAAGCTAGGGAGGAGCTTCTGAGCTTTTATTGCCTCGATATCAAAAAGAGGGTGATCATAATCTATTACTTTTAATATTTTATCTTGATCAATTTCTTGTTCACCATTAATTGAAATAAAAAAATGATTTTTATTTGAAACTCCTTGAAGTTTATTCATATAGTAAACGGTTGAGGCGCTTATTTCATTATCGACTTTTCTAAAAATATAATTCCAACTTGACCAGGCCATTTTTTTTGATGGCATCAATGAGGTATCTGTGTGAACGGTTGCCCTATTTTTTTCATATCGAAAAGAAGTTAATATTTTCAGTTGTTGTTCAGTCGGATTTTGAAGCATTCTTAAAGCCTCATCACCATGGCAGGCCAAGACAACTTTGTCAAAAATTTGTTTTCCATCATCTGTTTGAATACTCACACTTCCATCTTTTTCCTTAAAAACGCCTCTAACAGCAGAGTTAATGTGAATCTTTTCGGCAAATGGTTTTGTTAATTTTTTGCAATAATTCCTGCTACCTCCATCAACTGTATACCATTGGTGTTGTGTGTTTAATCCCAAAAAACCATGGTTAAAAAAGAATTGTACTAAAGTTGTAACTGGAAAATTCAGCATTTTATTTGGGGGGGTAGACCAAACGGCAGAACTCATCGGGATCAGGTAATCTTCAAGAAAAGATGAAGAATACCGTTCGTTTTCAATGTATTCTCCTATTGTTAAGTATTCATTGCGAGTACCTTCAAGTAATTTAGGAGCATTTTGATTAAACCTATTAATCTCCATTAGAAACTTATAGTAGGAGGGATTAAGAAGGTTTTTTCGTTGAGAAAAAAGGTGGTTAAGACTTGATCCTGAATATTCCAGGCCCTTTGTCTTATTTTGGACACTAAAGCTCATATCGCTTTTTTTTATTTTCACATCCAATTTTTTAAAAAGCTTTACAAGGTTAGGATATGTTTCAAAATTAAAAACCATAAAGCCTGTATCAAAAGATGCCTCCTCTGGTTTTTTTACATCAATTGTATTTGAATGCCCACCTATATAGTCTTTTTTTTCAAAAACAGTGAGATCATAATCTTTATGAAGAAAGTATGCTGCCGACATTCCTGCGATACCAGTGCCTATGACCGCCATTTTTTGTTTCATTTTTCCCTCTTATCATTTAATTATTTTTTTAAAAGGTAGTGCCCTACATACCACTCGTTACCATCTTCAAACCCCCACAATTCTGCACATGATAAGAAGAAAACCCTCCAATAGCTAAACCATTTTTTTTCTTGACCTTCGCCATAACATTTTTTGAATAATTTTAGTATTTCATCTTTATTGGCATCCATATTATCCAGCCAGCCATAAGAGGTTTTTTTGTAGTGCTCACCAGAAACCGTCCAGGTTTTTTCAATTTTTAAATGTTCAT
>DKQD01000076.1:18063-18254 GCA_002474345.1 Bacteriovoracaceae bacterium UBA7317 | reverse complement strand
TTTTTCAATTTTTAAATGTTCATTGAAATAATAGAGAAGATGTTCACTTGGCATAATTCCACCACTGAAAAAGTATCGGCTCATCCAATCTGTTTCATCTTTTACATCAAAATAGTAGGTATAATCTTTATGTACAAAAATATGGACAAATAATTTACCATCATTTTTTAAAAAAGATGAAACCTTACCAA
>DKQD01000076.1:13673-17724 GCA_002474345.1 Bacteriovoracaceae bacterium UBA7317 | reverse complement strand
AGCTCTTTATAATTTCTCATATGTTCAAACATTTCAATAGAGAGAACTCTGTCGAATTGAATGTCTGTTTGGAAGTTATTTATATTTTGGGTGATGACATTTAAATTATGTAATTTCCTTTTTTCTATTTCTGAGTCTATATAAGCTTTTTGAGTTGATGAGTTTGATACACTGATAATTTTTGAATCTGGATATTTTTTTGCAAGAAAAAGACTTAGAGAACCCCAGCCGCAACCTAGGTCGAGAATAGTTTGACCATTTTTTAGTTCCGCTCTTTCCGCATAGGCTTCGAGCATTTCTAATTCTGCTTCGTCAAGACTTTTTGCCTTATTCCAGAGGCAGCAACTATACTTTAAATGTTTCCCTAAGACTTTTTTATAAAACTCCGTTGGAACTTCATAGTGTTGCTCATTGGCCGCTTGAACTTGCTCTGCTATTGGTCCTGATGATAACTCTGAGCAGAGTTTTTTTAAGTGGATACTATTTTTTTCAATACTTCCCTGGTTTTCGTCTTTTAGTCTTTGTCCCAAAAGGCCTTTAATTTTCCATTTTATGAGAGAGTCTGGTAAGAGGTTTTTTTCTAAAAGGTAATTTCCTAACATGTTTGGGACTCCTTTATTTTAATTACACGAAGTTTTTCCATTATTTTGGCCATCATATAGACAGGGTCTTTTTCAAACCAGCGGATAGCAAAGTTAAGCTTTTGAGGGTGATGGTGATGGTTATTTTGGTAAAGTTCCCCCATCATAAGAAAATCAAGAAAGAGAGTATTTTTAGATTTGTCTCCTAAATCAAAGTTTCTATAACCGTATTTATGCCCACACCAGTTAACAATTGCACCATGAATTGGTCCCATTAGGGAGTGTATCGGAACACAAATGAGGGCCAACCAGAGGTTACTAAAGTGAAGGTAAAGAGCTGTGTAAATAAGAATCCAAGTGATTCTAGTAAACCAAGAGTCTGCAAGTCTGTCTAAAAAAGTCCACTTAGGGGTATGATTAATTTTTTTAAAGACAAAGTTTTCGTCTAATAGGGACATATATTCCGAGTATGTCTTTTTCATTAAGGAGGAAAGAGAGTTATGAAAATGAGGTGAGTGAGGATCTTTTTCTGTATCACTATAGGAGTGGTGTCTTCTGTGCATTTCTGCGTAGGCAGAAGGATTTAAGAACGAGGGACCTTGAGAAATAAAAGTTAAAATATAAAAAAACTTTTCAAAAAAAGAGTTCATCTTGAACATTCTATGTGCAGCGTATCTATGGAGAAAAAAACTTTGGCAAAAAAGAGATAGATACCAGTGAATTATTAAGAAAATTAAAACTGTTAAATACATATCAATAAGCCTTAGTAGCGCATTGTCAAATGACGTTTAAATTTTTATTTAACTAACTGTTTAGTTAATTAGGTTTTTTAAGATGATAATTTTTTCATTTAAAGAGATAAAACTCAATATATTTTTTTTAAAAAGAATTTAGACAAAATTTATATGTTTTTTTTATCCTTAAATTTTTTTTTCACTAATCAAATAAAAAAAATGAATACTTTGTTTTATTATTTAATTTTTTTTAAGAAAAAACCGACCAAGATCCTAGGAATTCAATTTATATACTTTTTGCCATATTTCTGAGGTGTTGAAAAATGACGAAGAAACCTTTTCTAAAGAAGTTCATTGTAGCTCTAACGAGTTTTCTTTTACTTTCAGTTAAATCTTTTAGTGCTGATTTCTGGCTTCCAGCTCAAATTGTTATTCAGCCAGATGGGTCCTTAACTCACAATTTTCCTTTTCCTTTGGAAAAGACTGACAGTATGATGGGGACGCACGGCTTTGGTGTATGGCCCAACGTGACTGGCTCACTCAATATTTTTAAAAGGATTATTGCTGTTGACCCAAAACCAGAAGCCTTGAAGCCAGAAAATATGGTTAGGGACGCTGATGGAGTTATGAGGTTAAAAAATAATAGAGCAGGCTATAGAGTAATCCAGCATAAAAACTGGAATATAGGAGGTGGGTTAACGAGTGCCATTTTTGGAAGTGGTATGTTACTTCCGGCTGCGACTTTAACTCTTACGGGAACATATGGGAGGAATATTGTTGCCAGCCGTTGGATTAAGGACTTTAGAAATGCTAAAAACCTTCCAAAGCCAAAAATACCAAGAAGTAAACAAGATTTAAGTAAATGGCATGAAGAAGATTTTTTAAGCTGGACTTCCACTAAGGATATTGCTTTTGCTGCAGGAGCTGGATTTGGCCCAGCAGCAGTTGGGGCAACTCTTATGGGGTCGAGTACTTTTAATATTGGTGTAAAAAAATTAGATAAATCAAAAGCACCCTATGATGTAGAAGTTACGATGGAGAGGGCCAAGGGAAAGGGTTGGAATGTTAATGCCTCTGTTATGGTCGCAGGAGCTGCTTATTCTAAGATGGTTGATAAGGCCAAAAGTTGGACCTATCATTTTGATTTAGATGCGAAAAAGAAGGCGAAAGTTAAGTTTTTTCCTGCAAAGGGAATGAAGCCTTGGGAAGGCATCACGGTCGATCTAGATGCATTAAGTATTTATAAGGAATTTTTAGCGGGAAACCTGGTCCCTGCTAATGTTGCTGCAGCTCTAGGTAATGCTAAATCTTTTGGAATTCGGCAAATTGATGAAACAAAAACGAAAACTAAAACAAGATCTAAATCGGTTGGCGTAAGCATTCCTTTTTTAATTAGTTCCAATTACAGCAAAGGTCAGAGTTTTTCTGTTTCAAATAGTAAACACCTCGATGAAGACACTATAGGAACAACATTGCTTGGAGTTTATAATAAAGAGTATGAAACAGGTGGATGGCTTAGTAAAAATGCTCAAAGAACAAGAATGTTTAGCGGCAATTATCAAAAAGTCGCTCCAATAGACCCTAATTCAAATGATCCTGTGATGAGGAGATATTCTGGAAGTTACAAATACGTTTATATCAGAAACAAGGTTGATGGAAAAAAGCTGAAAAAAGAACTTAAGTATCTAGAGAGAAAAATTGGTTTTCAGAACCAACTTAAAATAAATATTCCCGATAAAATTAAGTTAGGGACTATTCAAATTGAGTTGGATTTAAGAATATCAAACCTTGCTACAGATCACTTGATGAATATGGCGCAAAAATTATCTAAGAATCAGTTTGTTAATTTAGGGATGACCGATGCTAAGCAGTTTTTTGATGGAGATTGGAAATACCTAGATGTATGCATGAATAGAAGATTGACTTGTCAAAAAAAGAAGACAACTCAAACGAAACAGGCCATGGAAAAAGCCTATAATGGATTAAGAGAAATGTATCAGCATAAAAATAAGCTAGATTATAAGTCCTTTGTTAAATCCTTTGCTAAATTTGGAGAGGGGTTAATTAAAAACCGGTTTACCTTTAAAACAATTCTGTTCTTAACAAAAGACGTGAAGGGTGATTCTGCAAAAAGTCCTGCGACCATGATGAACCTAAAAATCTCCGGAACTTCATTAGTTCCTATTAAAAAAGATATTGCCATTTACTAGGCCAATTTTGGACCTGTCTTTCCATCTTAAGAAATTATGGAATGGGAAGGTGGGTCTAAATGACTTGTTGTGTTGTTCCGTTCAGACAACGTTTTTTCAAAAATTGGCCAAAATCTAAGTCTCCAAAAATATGTCAAATTTGAATTTTGTAATGCTAAAGGTCATTCCTTTTGGCCTTCAGCAGGCCTATAAACAGGGGGTCTTGTGGTCCATTTGCACTTCTAACAGTCAAAATAAAGGAGGAAAAAATGCCGATCAAAAAAACTCCTGTCGATGAACTTGTCGTATTTGGCTACGACCTTAAACAAAGGCGCGTTTATCTGGGAACGCCTGTTAACTGCCTTTCTGCGGATTCTCAAATAGGTGAGATAAGCCCAGAGAGTGCCGAAATGTTCAGTAGAGTTTTGGATAGAATGGAAGATGAGTTTTCAAGAAAGCCTATTGAAGTCCACCTTTCCACTTTTGGAGGTTGTGTTTACTCTGCGCTAAAAATTATAGACCGTTTGGAGTCTTCAACCTGTCAAAT
>DKQD01000076.1:0-13318 GCA_002474345.1 Bacteriovoracaceae bacterium UBA7317 | reverse complement strand
CCTATAATGAGCGCAGGCTTTATTATTTTTAGTGCAGGTGATATCAGGCAGTGTTTACCCCATACAAGATTTATGTGTCATGCTGCTAAAACAGAAGAGATATCGGGATCTACAACAGATATAAAAATGGAATCTACTGAGCTGGATTGGATATCTAATACTTTTGCTAAAATTTTATCGAAAAATACAAGAATGCCACTCGATTTTTGGAAAAGCCTTCTTCGTTCTTCAAGAGACGTTTTCATGAGCGCAGAGGAAGTCAAAGAATTAGGTTTAGTTGATCAAATTTTAGAGCCTAAAAAAAGAGGAAACTTAAGAAAAGGACCTCGCTATAAGACATTAAATGGAGTAACTGACGAGTCACTTATCCAAAAGACTGTAGATGAAATATTTAAAAGGATGGATCTTCCTACTTTGACTCACGTCACTTTGAATAAGCCTATTATGGAGCCAGCTGATCATAATGTTATTGTTGATGATGACCCGGTTCCAGAAAAGTATGATTCAAACCCTAATGAGAAAAGGTTAGATCGTTCGGACATCACTGCTAAGCATATTAGTCAAATCATTGATAATGACAAAGACAAAAATATTTCTTGGAGTAAGTGTTCTTCTAAAAATTAAATCTGTTTATAAACTTTATTTTGCATTCTCCGATTAAGAGGTAATGGCACCGTTAAAATCGGAGAATAAAAATAAAGTTGATGTGACTCATTTGGAGAAGGTTCCAAAAACTCTTCTTTTAACTTTAAAAGCAAAATTCGAAGCATCAATTGACCCCAGTCTTTCCTATTCTGACTCATATATTGAAACTATTTATAGATTGATAAATGACCCTATAAAAAAAACACATCTTTTTTTTCTTTTAAAAAAAGGAATTATCTTGCGGACGAAGGGGATTGATTACTTACTAAAAAAAGAGATTCTGGAAAGAGAAGAGGGTTCTACAGTTATTAACCTGGCCTGTGGTCTTGACACGCGCTTTGAAAGAATGAGGGAAAAATTTCAATTTCAAAAATGGTTTGATTGTGATCTTCCCCAAGTCATTGAAGTGAGGAAGCTTTTTTTTGAGGAGAGTTTAGAAAATAAGATGACCGCCTTTGATATTCTAGATGAGTCTTGGCCATTAAATTTTAAAGGAGTCAATGATCCTATTATCATTATTGAAGGATTAACAATGTATCTCGATGAGGAAAAGATTAAAAAGTTTTTTTCAATTTTAAATAAATATTTTTCACATTACTCTCTTATTTTGGATTTTATGTCTCCTTTTTTAATAAAAAAAGAGTGGATGATGCCGGTTATGGAGCAATTTGATGTCAACTTTACATGGGGGGCATCTTCTCCGGAAGAGTTTTGTAAATACGAGCCCAGGTTGAAAATTAAAGATAGTTTAGGTTTTATGGATGGATTCAGGCACCAGGTTTTTAAAACCCCTTTATTCAATATTTTAAGAAAGAAGAAAAACCTTGTGCTTCTTAGAAAGGGCTAATCAGATTTCTACAATGATTCTACCTTGAACTTTACGGTTAAGAATATCTTCAAATGCTGTTGGAAGATCCTCTAGCTTAATTTTTTTATGAACCATATTAGATATTGTTTCTGGTTTTAATTCTGAAGCTATTCTATCCCAAATCTTTTTTCTTAGATCCATGGGGCAATTTGCTGAGCTGATTCCCAGCATACTGACTCCTCTTAGTATGAAGGGCATAACAGTTGATTGAAGTCCATGGTGGGCGGCTAATCCAACACTTGCTACATTCCCCCATGGGCTAATATGGGCCAGCAATTTTGCCAATGCTTCTCCGCCAAGATTGTCTATGGCCCCACCAAACTTTCCTTTTTCTAAAGGTCTTGATCCTAATTCTAACTTTTCGAGTGAGACAACTTTAGAAGCTCCAAGCTGTTTTAGGTAGTCATGGGATGATTCTTTTCCAGAAATAGCAACCACTTCATATCCTTTTTTGGCCATCATCATAACTCCAAAACTACCAACGCCTCCACTTGCGCCTGTCACTGCAATCGGCCCCTTCTCTGGTGTTTGATCATTAACTTCCATCCTGTGGAGGCAAATACCTGCTGTAAATCCAGCAGTACCAAAGATCATGGACTCCTCTAACGAGAGGTTTTTTGGGATTGGTATCGCCCATTCAGAGGAAATTCGGACAAACTTTGAATAGCCTCCATCATGGGCTTCACCCAGGCCACAACCTGTTACAAGAACTAAATCACCTTTTTTAAATGAGGGAGATTTTGATTCAAGGACTATCCCAGAAACGTCGATGCCCCCATTAATAGGCCATTTTTTAAAAATATGTCCTTTTCCAGTTGCCCCTAACGCATCTTTAAAATTGACACTCGAGTATTTGGCTTCAACGATAAGATCGCCTTTATCCAAATCTTCGAGAGTTATTTCGGTTAGTTTCCCATAGATTTTTTTGTCTTCTTTAAAGCATCTAAAAGCTTGAAATTTATCCATAATTAAACTTCCTTTTAAAAGAATCCGACAGTGAGATGGATAGAGTCTTTTTTTAAGGGAAAGAGTACTGCAAAGAATCTTCCCTTTTATTTATTTTTTGTTTAGATTGGTTATTTTTAATTTAGAGAATAAACTAAGGATTATCGTTTGTATATTTTGAGCAATATTAAGAAATTATATGATGGAAAATCTGCATTAAACTCCTCAATCCACCAAAATGTAGATGTTTTAGTTGAAGGAGGGATGATAAAGGATGTTCTCCCTCATCAAAAAGAAAGGGGATATAGGGATTTTGCTTTCATTGACTGTTCAGATAATTATGTAACTCCAGGTTTAGTTGATTGTCATGCTCACATAACAATCTCAGGAATTGGAAAGCAAGATATTGATCTAATGAATTCTCAATCTGGACTTCTTTATGTAGAAAAAATTCTTTACACAACTTTAGTTAATGGTGGTGTGACGACTGCCCGTGATATTGGTGGGGCCACTGACTTTATTAAAAGAATGATAAATGACAATATGATGATAGGCCCTAGGTTAAAAATAGCTATTGCTATGCTTTCAACGACTGGTGGCCATGCTGATTTTAGAGGACCAGATAGGTGTCATGCAGAGTTATCTAATCTTTTTAGAGAGGCTCCAGGGAGGCCTGGTAGCGTTATTGATGGGCCGTGGGAGTGTCGCAAAAAAGTAAGGGAAATTGTGGCCTGTGGAGCTGACTTAATAAAAATTTGTACAAGCCCAGGCGTTGCATCCCCGTCTGATAAATTAGAGCATAGAGAGTTTACAAGTGAGGAAATTGAATCGATTTGTGACGAAGCCCATTCTAGGGGTTTAACTGTTGCGGCCCATGCCCATTCTCGATCAGGAATTCAAATGGCAATTAAGCATGGTGTAAAAGACATTCAGCATATATCATACATGGATGAGGAAATGGCCAATCTTGCTGCAAGTAAAGGCTGTACAGTTACTCCAACTTCATGGGTAATCCAACACCTTCAAGAAATTCCAGATCTGGACCCCTTTGTAAAAGAAAAAGCAGCCGAAGTTTTTAAACATCATAAAAATGCTGTCCAAGTGGCCCACAAAGCAGGCTTAAAAATTTTGGCGGGAACAGATGCCATTATGCCAGAAATGCATGGGAGAAATTTCAAAGAAATTGAGTCGCTTTGCAAGGAAGAATTGCCTATTCTTACCTCCTGGTATGGAATGACTGGTCTCGGTGCAAAAGAAATTGGTCAAACAGATACGGGAACTATTGAAAAAGGGAAAAGGGCCGATCTTTTAATACTTAGTAAGGATGTTATTGCTTCTCCAGATCTATTTGAGACTCCAAAAACTTTATTGGAAGTTATAAAAGATGGTGAGGGCTACAGAGGTCATACTGAAGGAATTCCACAAAGAACTTTCTCAACTCACCTTCAATCCGTTCTTGAATCAGAAAAAAAACCTTCTTAAACAAATTTTTTTTAAAAAACAAATTGTAAAGAGGGATTAGCTAAGGGTTTAGTTGATCGTATCCGAAAAGTATACCACTATGGTAGCCTTTTATTTTAGAGTAATTTCTATAATTTTAACTATTTATTTATTAATGGTCACGAAAGTTTACTCTAGTGATGAAGTTATTTTAAATTCAATTAAGGATAAGATTAGTTTAGGTACTTCGCTCTTATTTTATGAGGATGAAACAAATAATCTAACTTATGAAGATATTAAAAAGCCGGAATATAATAAATTATTTAAGCGTTCAAATAGAGAGGTGCTTTCATTTGGCGTAACAGCTTCTTCAATTTGGGTCAAAATAATAATCACAAATAAAACAAAAGAGAAAAATTGGATTTTAAAAAATGAAATCGTTTGGCACGATTATTTTGATTTTTTCTCGATAGATAATGGAAATTTTAAGGTATTTAAAACCGGTGACAGGAGACCTTTTAAAACAAGAGATGTAGATTATAGAGGTTTTGCCTTTAATATTAGTCCTAAAGAAAAATCAACTTATTATATAAAAATTAAAAGTAAAGATGATTTATCTCTTCCTTTTGAAATACTTACACTAAGAAATTTTTTGTTAGAAGAGAAAGACGTAATGACGGGTTACGCTCTTTTTTATGGCGCTATTTTAATCATGATTTTTTATAACCTAATAACTTATTTTTTTATGAGAGACTCTAGTTATCTTTATTACTCTCTAACTATAACAGCTATTCTTTGGACCACCGCTTCTGCCAATGGAATAGCTTTTCAAATCCTCTATCCCAATTCGTTTTGGTTACAAAATGAAGGATTTTTGCTCAGGGGAGGTTTAATAGCTTTATTTATTCATTTGTTTTTAAAAAAATTTCTCCTAATTAATAGGAGAGAAAATAGACGCATTTATAATATTCTTCAAATTAATATTTATATTTCATTAATTTTTATTCTATTGTCTTTTTTTGGTAATTATAGATTACTTTACTTTCCTTTTATTTCTTTTGTGATTTTTGTATTTTGTTTTATTATTCTGGCAGGAATAGTCAGATTAAATCAAGGATATAGACCAGCGAGATTTTATTTGTTGGCCTTCAGTGGTTTTTCCTTAGGGGGATTAGTGCAATCGTTAAGTCTTGTAGGTCTAATACCCCCTTTTTGGATCGTTAGCCATGGATTTCAAATAGGCAATTTATTTCAAACTGTTTTTCTTGCTTTTGCCTTAGGAGACAAATTTAAAAGACTTCAAGAGGAGGCCCTTGAAAGGGAAATTGAGGCAAGAAGAGTTATGACAAGTTTCGCAACTAAATTGGAAGAACAAGTAAGGGAAAGAACTAAAGAATTGGCAGAAAAAAATGAGCGTTTAAAAGAATATGACTTTGCTGTAGCTCATGATTTGGCAAATCCCATAGGTGTCGCGATAACTCATATAGAGCTTTACGAACATATGTATACTGAGAATTTTTCTAAGACAAAAGAGATTATAAGTAAGATAAAAAATTCATTAGAGAAATCTATATCAATTATTAACAATATTCTTATAAATTTTACTGTCGATAAGGTGGATTTAAAAAAGTATAAAATTTTAAAAATTTTAAATTTGGCACTTGATCAACTTGAGATAAAAATTCAACAAAAAAATGCCAAGATTGAGTTAGATTTAATGGTCGAGGATTTTATTTGTAATCAAATTTCAACAATTCAAATATTTGCAAATATTATCAGTAATTCACTGAAGTATTCAAAAACAGATGTTCCACCTATAATTAAAATAAGGTCCTCTCAGGATAAGGATTATATTTTAATTGATATAGAAGATAATGGAATAGGTATTAAAGATGAAAAGTTAAATGTTATTTTTGAGAAAAAAGGACGTGTTAGCGAAAGCGGAGAAAGTCCAGAAGGATATGGAATAGGCTTATATAATGTAAAAAAGATGGTCGAGGAAAATGAAGCTGAAATTAGTGTTAATTCTGAGTTCGGGAAAGGTTCAATTTTTACTCTTAAATTTAAAAAGAAAATTTTTTAGATCTTCGCCGATATTATAAAAGCATGGTACTAGAAAAATGGTGAGTGGAGTTGCAACAATAAGTCCATAACCCAAGCTAAGGGCCATTGGCATCATAAAGGGATCTGATCCACCAATTCCATAGGCCAATGGAAGAAGACCAGCTACTGTTGTTAGAGTTGTTATTAGAATTGGCCGTAAACGATGTGAAATCGCTTCAACCATGAGAGTATCTTTTTCCTCAGGATTAGTTGCTTTCTTTATTGTTTCATTTAAGTGGTTTACTAAGACTAGAGAATCATTAACGACAACACCTGCTAATCCAATAGCACCAAGCATGGCCATGAAACTAAGTGATTCTTGATGAATGGCAAATGAAATAATAACTCCGACAACTCCAAAGGGAATAGCAAGCATGACATATATTGGTTGAAAGTATGAATTAAAAAGTAATACCAATAGAAAGTAGATTCCAACGCCCGCAAAAATAAATGTACTGAAAAGGCTCCTTATAGATTTTTTAGTTTCTTCGGCTTCACCGCCAATTATAAAACTGGTTCCAGGGTAATCTTTATCTAGATTATACGAGGAGATAATTTCCTGAGTTACTTTAACAGGATCAGTTATACTTTGATCCAGATCAGCAGTAACAGTGATACTTCTTTCGCCATTATGGTGTTTTATAAACCCTTTTCCAACTTGATTTTTAAAATAGGTCGCTTTACCTAAAGAAATAAGCCGTCCATTTACATTAGGGATCTGAACTTTACTAATATTTTCTTCAAGCATACGATCTTTCTTACTAAGTATTACGACATATTCAATATCCTCATCTCCTCTTCTAACAGATGTTGCTTTTACACCATCAAATGACATTCGTAGCGATTTTACAACTGTTGGAAGATTAAGACCTAGTTGGGATAGTTTTTCATAATTAAAGAGAAGTTGAATTTCCTCTTTTCCAGGCCTTTGATCATTTTCTATATCTTTTACACCTTTAATTCTTTTTAGCTTCTTTTCTACTGATTTAGCCAGCTTGTTTCTTAGTTTATCATCTGCACCAATAATTTGAATATCAATAGGTCTCCCGACAGGTGGTCCTCCAGAAACAATATTAAAATTAATTGATTTAAAGTTTTTAACATTTTTTATTTTAGTTCTTAATTCTTCTACTATTTCTCTTGCTACTCTTTTTCTTTTTCCGTAAGGCGTAAGATCAATATAGATGACAGACCAATTGTCTCTCATTCTTGTTTTGATTTCATCTGCCCACATTCCTATTCTTGTTGAAAAAGAAAGAACTTCACTCTTTTTTGAATTTAATAGAATATTTTCAATTTGAGCTGTTTGTTTTTTATTTTCTCGCAGAGTAATTCCCTTTTTAAGCTCTGCTGTAATAATAATTCTCTCAGAAACAGATTCAGGGAATAAGATAAATTGCATATGGTTTTTTGCATAATATAAAGTGCCTAATAACAAAATAAAAAATAATAATACAAAAGGATACCGCAGCTTTAAAAAGGTCTTAGTTAAGTATATGAATGGTCTTTTTATCCATACTTCAAACCATTCTCCCTCTTCTTTACTTTTTAATTTGTGAAGTCCGGGAACTAAATGAGAAGGAAGAATAAAAGCACATTCAAAAAATGATATAAAGAGAGCTGCACTTATAATAAGTGGAATAACAGCGATAAATTTCCCCATAAGACCAGTCATAAAAAACATGGGTGCAAAGGCAAGAAAGGTTGTTAAGATTGTTGTGAGAACTGGCTTGAAAACTTCAGCAGTGCCATCAACGGCTGCTTCCACAGGAGTCTTTTTTAATTCAGAAAAATGACGGTAGATATTTTCAGCAACTATAATAGCGTCATCAACAATAATTCCAACAACAATTATCATTGCAGTTAAAGATACCGTATCGAGTGCCATATTAATTGACTGTAAATAAATAATTGAACCTAGAAGTGAAAAAGGAATACCGAGTGCTACCCAAAATGCAGTTCTATAGTATAAAAAGACGGAGAGAAGTAAATTAACAAAAATAAGACCTAGTATTCCGTTATTGGCAACGATTTGAAATTTATCCCTCACAACCCTAGAATTATCATTATTTAAAATAAACTTTACTTCATCTTTATAGATTTCTTTTTGTTCTTTAATAATTTTGTTGATTTTATCAACTGTTTTAACTACATCAGCAACTTGGTTTTTATATATAATAAGAGAAATGGCTTCTTGTCCATTTATATTTGTGTAAATATGAGGCGTTTGAAAACCTTCGTTGACAATGGCCAAGTCCTGTATCCTTATTCTCTTTCCTTCGAAGTTAGATCTTATAATCACATTTTTTACATCCTTTAAGTTTTTGAATTCTGCAAAAGGAACGATATTTTTTTCTTTAGATAACTGAGTAATTTTTCCTACTGTTGTTCTTCGGTTTCTTTTATTTAATGCTTCATGAATTTGAAGAATAGAAATATCATTCTCAATGAGCTTTGAAAGAGAGACCTCAATTTTAACTTGAGGAGAATAAAGGCCAAAACTTTCTATTCTAGAAATGCCATCTATGGTTTTTAATTTATTTTTGAAAATTTTAGATATTTGACGAAGTTTTTTATAGTCTAAATTACTTGTTATACCCACTTCAATAATCGGGAACATAGATGCATTAAGTTCTGATATTTTGGGTTTATTTTGAAGGTCCATGGGAAAGTCTGAAATCTGGTCAACATTTCTTCTTATTTCGTCTTTTACTTTGTCTTTATCAATTGCATTTTCATCGATGTAAATTACAACCCTGGAAATACCTTCTTGAGAAATAGAAAAACTTTTTTTAATATTTGAAATTAAATTGATCTTATCTTCTATTTTATTGGTTATTTTTAACTCGACGTCTTCCGCTGATACGCCAGGATAATAAGTGACAATCATGACTCTTTGGAAATCGACTTCTGGCTGAGAATCTTTATTTATTTTAAATAGGCAATATAAACCTAAAGAGATAACAAAAAATGTAAGAAGATGACTAAATGTTCTTCGAACAACAAAGAATTTTATAATCTCTTTCATGACATCTTATTTTGATCCAAAAGGAATTTCATATCAAGAGATTATTATGACTTTAAAATAAGAATAACTGCCTAAAAGAATAATGTAGACTGCTAAAAAAAAGTGGAAAAAAATGGGAATACTACCCCTTGGCCAAGTTATCTCAGGTTCTTTTATTTTATGTATTATAAAGCGAATAATCATTAGAGTGAAATATACCGAACCAAAATATATATAATAGATTGATGTTTTTCCATTCAAAATTAAAAATAAGGGACCTCTACCCATATATAAACAAAAATTAAAAATAATCATACAAGTATAAATAAAAATTTGATAGGTTAAAAGAATTGGATAAGGCATCAGACCCGAATACCACATCTCCATCTTGGGTAGATAAGGAGGTGAGTATATGCCTACAAAAACTTGCGCTAAGACTCTGCCTAAAAAAACGATTGTAATAAACCAGAGAAGTATATAGTAAATTATGTTTATCATGAGATTCCTTTCGGATTAATGGTCTTATTTTATTAAGATTAATTAATCTTTGTAGTTTTTATACTGTAAATGCATATTCAAAAAGTATTAAACTTTGAAAAGAACCAAATTTTTAGCCTAAATTATTTAAAGTAAAATATTTTACAGACAGGAATAAATAATTACTAATCCAATAACTCACCTATGTTAATCTTAGACTGGTTAAGAGGTTCTTATTTAAATTATATTTATTTAGGGTAGGAAAAATGAAGTCTAGTCCTTCGGCTAATTATTCTTTAAGCTTATTTCATTCTATTTTTCCTTATTTAATTTACCCAGGAACACTCTTATCAGGTTTTTTATTTTTTAATTTCTTGATAGAAAATCAAGTTCACTCATACATATCGGCAATGTGCTCACTTATGTTTGCCTCCCTTGTCATTACCTTTTTTGAATTTGCTTATCCTTATAGAAAAGAATGGCAAAATATAAAAAATGATGTGAAGACAGACTTTTTACATATGGGTGTAACTCAACTTATTTTACCTAGGATCTTAGAGTTTCTATTTGTTCCTTTATTTTATACGTTGGTAACGTCTATCGTTACTGAGTATAGGTGGGAGTCTTTTACACGTTTTTGGCCACACCATTCCCCGATATGGTTCCAAGTTATTTTAATGATGGTGTGCAATGAGTTTTTTCGTTATTGGGTTCACAGAATGGCGCATACAAAAAGATTTTTATGGAAGTTGCATTCTGTTCATCATAGTTCGGAAGTACTTTATTGGTTTAATTCAGGAAGATTTCACCCATTAGAAAAGATTATTCAATTTATACCTGATACGCTTATTTTCCTACTAATTGGTATGAATGAAGCTGTATTAACAACTTATTTGGTCTTTTATGGTATTAATGGTTTTTTTCAGCATTCAAACATAAATGTTAAGTTTGGTATTCTTAATTATATTATTAGCAGCTCTGAGCTTCATAGATGGCATCACTCAGAGATTCCAAGAGAATCTAATGGTAATTACGGAAATAACCTGATTATTTGGGATGTAATTTTTGGAACATGGTTTTTACCTAAAAATCGATCTGTAGGGGAAATCGGTCTTAGGAATCGTAACTTTCCCAAAGAATATTTAACTCAATTAAAGGCGCCTTTTATTTCTAAAATAGATTTGAAAGAGGTTCCAGTCCCAACATCGTATGAAATATTAGAAAATATTGGACATAAGATTATAAACTTCGCTATGAAGAGTAAAGTTTTAATCGTGGGCTCATACCATTATAGGAAGCTTGTTAATGCTTGCCATAACCCAAGAGAAAACCAGGAAAAAGTTCTTTTAAGCATTCTTGAATTTCAAAAGGAAACTTTTTTCGGGCGAGAGCATAATTTTAATAAAATTAAATCAATTGAAGATTTTAGAAATAATGTTCCACCTCAAGATTATGAATCATTAAGACCATTTATTGATAAACAGGATGAGACAGGAGAGCCCCATATAAACGCCGAGGCTCCTATCATATATGCTGTAACAAGTGGAAGTACTGGTTCTCCAAAATTTATACCAGTTCTAAAAAGAACTATTGAATCGTTTAAAAGAAGTCAGTTAATTCAAGCTTATTCTCAAATTATGGAAAGAGATGAGGTTATAAGTGGCAAAATAATGGCCATAATGGGGGCCAGTATTGAAGGGCATAGAAAGTCCAATATACCTTATGGTTCAGCATCAGGGTTTGTCAAAGATCATGCTCCTAAAATAGCAAAGAAAAAGTATGTTATTCCTGGAGAGGTAGCATATATTGAGAACAATTTGCTGAAGTATCAAACCATTATAAGACTTATACTTTGTCATGACGATATAACTTTTTTAGGTTCAGCTAACCCATCAACTTTTATCAGAATTTTGGATCTAGTAAATGAGTATTGGAATGAATATTTTATTGATTTGAAGGAAGGAACGTTTTTTAGGGATGACGACCTTGAAGATGATGTAAAAAAAGCTTTACAACCTCTTTATTCCTACAATCCGGTTAAAGCGGAGAGATTAGATAAAATTTTTAAAGAAAATGGAGGGATTAAACTGCTTCACATCTTTCCTAATCTACAGATACTTGCTACTTGGACAGGAGGAAGCTGCGGAACCGCTTTAGGTCATTTAAAAGGTCAGTTCCCTGAAAAAATGTTAATTAGAGATGCAGGTTATTTATCAAGTGAATTCAGAGGGACAATCCCTTTAACTTCATCGAAAACCACAGGTATTCCAACGATTTTAGATAACTTTTACGAATTTATTGAAAGAGATTTATATGATAATGGTGATAGAAACTTTCTTCTTATAGATGAACTTAAAGATAGAAAAGAATATTATATTTTTGTAACAACTGGATATGGTCTTTATCGATACTTCATGAATGATGTTATAAGAGTTGAAGGATTCAAAAATAAAACACCAAGAATTAAATTTATCCAAAAGGGAAGAGGAGTGACTAATATAACTGGAGAAAAAATCTATGAGGGACAACTAATCGATGCCATGTCTGCTACTGAGAGTGAAATGAAATTAAATTCTAAGTTTTTCTTAATGATAGCTAATGAAAAGGATTCAAATTATGAACTATTCATTGAGCCTTCTAGCAATTCGAGAGAAGAATTCAGAAGACATTTAAAAGTTTTTTCTGAAAATTTAGATGAACATTTATCTAATATAAATGTTGAATATGATGCTAAAAGGAAAAGTGGAAGATTAAAACCAACCCAAGTGTTTCTTTTAAAGAAGAATACTTATGAAGAAATGAAAAATTTTTACATTGAAGTTAAAAAACAAAGAGAGGCTCAATTTAAACCAAATCTTCTTCAGTATAAAAATGATTTAGAGTTTCAAATCAATGACTACTCCGAGAGCTTGGACGAAGTAGGTGAAAAGAAAAAGGCATAAATGCTTATTTAAAGAAATTTTTAATTTTTTCACCAATTATTTGGGAGTCTTTTCTAATATTAACAAGTCCTCCAGTTGAGTCATAATTTTGACCTACATAGAATAGATTAGAAAAAATAAAATCTTCAACTCTGTCCTTCCTTTTAGCAAAACCTTTCTCATCGGTCTCTATTTTTACTTCAAAAATATCAAAATTAACTTTAAAACCAGTGGCGAGTATTATTGTATCTATTTTTTTAAATTTTTGATTTTCTAGTATAACGCCATTTTCTTTATAGGCATTTATTTTTCTTTGGTATTTAATAGAGCCCTTTTTTAGAGATTTTAAAAACTTTTTCCCTATAATTGGAGGTCGATCCAAAGGACTATAGCTAGGTCTTGGTATAAAAGGACCACCACTTAAAAAGTCAATAAAAAAGTTTCCTGCTTTGATTAGGGCTAGTTGAAATTTTTTTGGAAAAATCGACATAATATAACCTATATATTGTATTGGAAGGCCAAGAACCGATAAGGGAGCTATGTTGGCGCCATTTTTAATATATATGGTAGTATCGATACCTTCTTCTGAAAGCTCATATGAAATTTCAGCGGCTGAATTTCCAGCTCCAACTATTAAAACATTTTTATTTTTATACAAATGAGGATTTTTATATTTTATACTGTGAATTACTTCACCTTTAAATTCTTCTAGTCCTTTAATGATAGGAATAAAAGGGAAACTCGCAAGACCTACTCCTAAAACTAAACAGTCACATTCAAATATTTTACTATCTAAAATTAGCCTCCATTTGTTATCTTCTTCAATTCTTTTAATTTTTTTGACCTCGGATGATGTCTGTATAGGAAGCTTAAAATGATTTTTATAATCCTCCATATAGTCAATAAATTGAT
>DKQD01000042.1:744-18900 GCA_002474345.1 Bacteriovoracaceae bacterium UBA7317 | reverse complement strand
GTTTTCTAATATTTTTTCTGCAAGCAAATCATAATTTATTTTGTATGAACCGTTTTTAATTTGGTCTTTAATTTTTTCAACTTTGACTTGATTGTCAATCGCTTGGCTTTCGTCTACCACTTTCTTTATTCTAGCAAAATCTTTGATCGCTTCAGGTATGGTAACTTTTGCATCCAATGAAGAGAATTTTTCCCCCTTCTTTTTTTGTTGAACTTCCTCATTGTTCTCTTTTAGATCATTAAAAAACTTTGTTCTTTTGGGGCTTTTATTTGAGTCAGAGAATAGTCTAAATGGATTAATAGAATTATTTATCTTATTCATTTTTAATTTCCTTTTGAGTTATGTCAGCTTTAATGATTTTCTGTCCTTTTTCTTCTGATGAAACATACTTTTGTATTTTTTGTCTGTTATTATTTGGTTGTAAATTCTTCATAAAATATTCGTAAGAAGCCTTGTTACGAAGATGAGGAGGGTATATTTGGTTTAGAATAAGCTTTTGAATTCCTAGCCCACCATTATTTTTTGCCATAATATTGGAGCGTTCTTTATTAATTAAGCCATTATAATATTCGACTGCGGAGCTATCAGGAGTATTTTGGTTAATAGTATTTTTCATTTTTGAAATCATAAAATTTAAAAACTGGGTCTCCATGGAAGATGCAACTTTTTTATAAGGATCTGGTATAAATTTTGAATTATCCTTTGTGTTGCTTGATTTAATTTTTCTCAGTGCTAAGGAATTTACTTTTTCAATCATAAATATTTCCTAATTTATAAAAACTCTAAATCGCTTATTAGCGCACCATTGCTTTTAAGTGTTTGAAAAATAGGAATCAAATCTTCCGAAGTAACACCAAATGCATTTAAAGATTTAACTAAGTCTTTTAGAGTACTTTTTTGGTTTACAAAATAAAGCCGCGATGGCGTTGCTTCACCATCTCCAGGAACAGGTTGATTTTCTTCCTGTATAACTATAGATAAATCACCATGGCTTATTGCAACTGGTTTAAGTGTTACATTACCACCAGCTACTACAGTACCTGTCTTTTCATTAATTACGATTTTAGCTTTTTGATCTGGATTAATTTTGATATTTTCTAATATCGCCATTAATTTAACAATTTTCCTTTGATAATTTATTGGGACAATAAGGTCAATTGTCGTTGAATCTCTGGCAATCGCGAACTTTCCTCCAAATTGTTGGTTTATTAATCTTTCAACTCGAGCTGCTGTTGTAAAGTCTGGGTTTCTTAAACTTAGTCTCAATGATTTCTTTTTATAAAATTCATTTGGAATTTCTTTTTCAATTATCGCTCCGTTAGGAATAATACCTGATGTAGGGAAGTCTGATCCTTGTTGAAGCCCACCGATAGAAAGGGGGCCTGATGCAATTGCATAAGTTTTATCATTTCCACCTTTTAGTGGAGTTATAAGTAATGTACCTCCAGCGAGAGAACTTGCACTACCAATTGAAGAGACAAGAACATCTATTTTTTGCCCTATCCTTGGAAAAGGCGGAAGTTTAGCAGTTACTATTACCGCTGCAACATTTTGAGATGGGATTTCTTCTTCTGTTTTTATCCCAAGCCTTTGAAACATTTTTTTTAATGATTTATTAGTGATTTCTCCGCCTCCATCACCACTACCATTTAAGCCAATAACAAGACCATAGCCGACCAAAGGATTTTCCCTAACACCATTTATATTTACCAGATCTTTAAGCCGACTAAGTCCTTCTTCTTGGGATAGTAGAATTGAACAACTATTGAAGTAAATAATTAAAATTAAAAAAATAAATCTAAAAAGGAACATAAATCACCTAATAATTTTTATACTTGATTCTAAAAACTGATCCGATGTTATCTTGTCATCAGGACTTACGTCTTTTCTCGCAATTAATCCTTGTATCTCAATAAGCCTTTTTCTTTTCCGAAATAATACTTCTTTTCTTCCTCTCAAAATTACGTATAAATTGTTTATTTCCTCTGTAACAACTGATGATAGCTGTCCAACAGTCTCATCTAGGGTAGAATCTTTGTTTCCATCATCTTCTCCTGTTGCCCCTTCATTTGGCTTTTTCTCAGCCGCTTTTTCTCCTGCTTGTGCAATTTTTTTCTTTTTTCTTTTTGGGAAAGCCTTTTTCAGCTCTCTTGTTATAATGTTTCTAAGCGTTGGTTTTATTTCCACTAAAACAATATCCCCATTCTTTTTTCTTTTATTTTCAACAAAAAAATCATTATCAAAACCATTTCCAAACCATAAACTTTGATTTGAGTTCTCATTTAAATCTTCAGCTGAAAACCTCTTTTTGAAGGGCTTTTTCTTTTTGTAAAGCCTTTTTGTAGTTGGTTTTAGATTTCTTGTCTCTTTAGTTGAAATAGGTCTTTTTAATGAATTGCCGAAAGGAGGTGATTTCCTAAATTGGTCGAATACATCAACCTTCCTTTTTTTCATTATTTTTTCTTCTCTATCGATCTGTCGATAAATTTTTGAAACATAGCTCGAGCATGATGAAATAAAAATAAGAGAGATTAAAATCAATAATTTACTTCTTTTCATATTTCTATTTTTACCTTATTAAAATCAATTATTTTTCCAAAAATTATTCTTTTTCCCTTCTTTTTTCTTAGAGGAATTAGTTCACCATAATGGCCGCCTTTTTTAGCGATTGCTATGCCTGATAATTTAATACCTTTGCTTGAAAGAATAATTTTAACAGGAGTAAATGAACGGACTAGTTTTAACGGAACGAGATCTCTCTTTAATAAAGGAACTCCTTTTTTTAAAGTTTTTGTTGGTTTAAAAAAAATGATTTTATTAAAACTTTTAAAGTATTTTCCAGGATTAATTGTTTTGATCCATTTCTTCGAGAAATCATCCTTAAAAAGTTTTTTGTTGTTAAAATAGTCAATGTTTTTTTTGGGAACGACTATTTGAGATCGTGTTAATAGGTTCGCATGAATACGTTTTGAATCCTTTATGTTTTTTTCAGAGTTGATAACTTTTATAATTATTTCTTTTTTTCCTGTGCTGTTGCAGTCTTTGCATGATAAGGATATTTCTTCACCTTCATTTAATGTTAAAATGGACAGCTCATTGTTTTTGTTTACTTTTTTTAGAAAAAAATTCTCAGGAAGCTCAATTTTCGTTATTAGATTTCCAAAGTTGGAAATATTTATTTGATCAGGTTTAATGATTACTTTAGTAGCAATTTCCTTTGGTAGATAGATCCTTTTAAAGTTTTTTGTAGAAAAAGATCCTTGAGCATTCTTAATTAAATTTAAAAACATGGAATTTATTATTTTTGGACATGTCGTATTTTTTATAGATTTTTCTAGTTGTATTTCAGATGATCCTCTAGAAATATAGATATTTTCATAAGATATAATTAAGCAGCTTTTTGGACTTTTTATATTCAATGATGCTTGACTTAATCCCAAGTTAAGCATTTGATATATAATTAATAAAAAATATATTCTAAAATTTTTAAATATCATCTTATATTATTTATAGTTTGTAACATTTGGTCGGCTATTCCCATAACTTTGGAGTTCATCTCGTATGCTCTCTGTGCTTTTATTAAACTTGTCATTTCATTCATAATTTTTACATTTGAAGATTCAAGTGTACCTTGTTCAATAGGACCTGAGTTCTCCTGACCTGCTATATTTTGAATTGCTGTACCGCTTGAAGTTGTTGTCCTAAAAAGATTTCTTCCCATAGATTTTAACCCTACAGGGTTTATAAATGTGAAAACCGGCATTTGGCCGATATTTATTGCTTCAACCTGTCCCTCGATATAGGCATCCACTTTTCCATCAGTTGAAACATGGACGCTTTTGGTATTGGGTGGAAAAACTAAACCAGGAAAAACTTTATAACCATTTTTATCTACAAGAGTTCCAGTTTTTTCGACATTAAATGAACCATCTCTTGTATACTGAACTTCTCCTGATGGCATTATAACTCCAAAAAAACCTTGCCCTCTTATCATAAAGTCAAAAGGATTATTTGTTAGCTGGGGATCACCGAGCGAAAACTCTTTTCTGACAGCTGTTACCTTAGCGCCGGTCCCTATTTGCAAACCTACATTGTATTCAGTTGTTGCACTAGATTTTGAACCTGCTTCAGTGATTGTCTCATAAAGTAAGTCTTCAAATTCTGTACGCCCCTTTTTGAATCCTGTAGTATTCAAGTTAGCAATGTTATTTGATATAGCACTGACATTTTGTTCTTGGGCGCTCATGCCAGTCGCTGCTGTATTTAAGGCTCTAAACATTGGAAATGAATTAATTGTAAAAATTAGAGTTGAGAAAAAAATCAAATTTTTCATATTACCTCTTTGTTATCAAAATTTTGCTATTTCATTTACAGCTCTTCCACCAATATTGTCATAGGTTTTTATGGCCCTTTGAAGACTTTCAAAGTGTCTGTATGTTTTAAGGAGTTCTGAAATTTCCCCAACAGGATTTACATTCGATTGTTCTACAAAGCCTTGTAAAATATTACTTTTTTCTGGAGAGTCAGTAATATTGTTTATATCCTTGTTTATAAATAAAGAGTTTCCTTCCTTTCTTAAAGCGTGGATATCTTTGAACTCAATTAAAGAGATTTTTGATATGAGCTTTTTGTTTATATGAACTTCTCCTTCTGGAGTAATTGTAATTTGACCAGGTGTGATTTTAATTACTCTTTCTTCAGGTTTTTTTAAGTCGGGACCCTTTTCTAATTGAGAAAGAAGTTTATTTCCTGTAGCTGTCACAAGGTTTCCATCTTTATTGGGTGAGAAGATTCCGGACCTTGTGTACCTAACTCCATTGGGAGTCAATAATTCGAAAAAGCCTTTACCTTTAATTGCCAAATCCAGAGGGTTATTTGTTGGTACTAGGCTTCCTTGTTTAAAGTCAGTAAAACTTCCTGCGACTTTTACATACGAATTTTCGGCATCATAGCTTTTATAGAAATCTTCAGGTTTAAACTCTTTATTTGGTAAGTCTATATCCTGATGACCTTTTTCTAGGACAGTTAAATGTTCTTTAAAACTTAAATGATCCTTTTTGAATCCAGGTGTATTCGCATTTGCTATGTTGTTAGCAAGAGTGTCAATTTTTCTCTGCTGCGAAATTGCACCTGATAAAGGAACCCATAAGTCTTTCATAAAAGAACCCCTTCTTAGAGGTAATGCTAGGTTTATATTATGAAAAGTGTCATAAAATTCACATGGGGCAAAAAATTCTAGGAAACTTGATTCAATTATAGCGTTAAAGAAGTTTGTTTTTTGCCAATTTGATTGAATTTTACTAGGATAAACCACTTAAAGTGCGCAATGCGAAAGACGGTCTTTCCTTTGCAAGCTGAGTAGGGACTTACTCAGATCGTTTGTTGTTTGACATGAAAAAAAATTCTGTAGGTAAATATGAGTGATCAGAAAAATGGAGTTTATAAAGAAGGAGAAACTTTGGAAGACTTTCTTGGAGAGTTGGAAAAAGTTGTGAATGGTTTGGAGTCCGGAGAACTCTCTCTAGAGGATAGTCTGGGCCACTTTGAAAAGGGAGTTTCTCTTTACAAGCGCTGTAAAAAAATTCTTTCAAAAGCTGAAAGTCGTATATCTACTTTGACCGATAGCCTAAAAGAGGACGACTGGAAGGAGGAGGAGTAAACTTTGAGAAAGTTGTCACTTTTCCTAGTTTTTTTGCTCTTCTCGTCTTGTACTTCGAATTACTCAGGCCAGGATTACTATGGAGATGCGGGGCATGATCAGGCTTCTCCAGCTTTTCTTATTGATAACCAATTAGAGCACTCTAAAAAGGTTGTACCATCTATAGCTGAGTCCAGTTATTTAAGTGATAATTCTTTTGGACCTAGCAATGAATTCGCTTTTAGAAGGGAAATTAGTGAGGATCCAACTAAAGGTAAAGAAAGAGTGCCTATTGTTGGTATTTTTTTAGGTCCTGGTCTTCAAAGAACAATGGTGTTTTTAGACCTTTTTAAGGAACTTCGAAGACAACGAATTTCGGTTCATGTTCTATCTGGTACTGGCTTTGGTAATGTAATGGCCGGCTTAATGGCTTCTGATTTGAGTTTTGGTCGAGTGGAATGGGTTCTATTTAAATTTTGGAATAAGTCAAAAAACTATGAAGCATATTCAAAAAAATGGTACGGTGTTTTTGAAGATGTTATTTTAAAAGAGTTTGGCAGTTTAGATATCCAAAGTTTTGGACAATTAGTTTTTTTACCTTCTGCTTTACAAGATGGAAAAAAACACTTTTTTAAAATAGGGAAGCCTAGAGATGTGTTTAGGAAAGTTTTTTTTCAGTTTGAAAGAAAAGTAGGTGAAAGCGGGTTTATTCATTTTGATAAAGACATTTTTTTAAAAAGGGGTGTTGATATTACTATTTATGCCAGTGTCTTAGGAAACCAAGTGATTTTAAGTAAGCCTAATGATTTTTTAAAAAACTCTTTCGAAAAATTTGCCATGGAAAAAAGGAGTTCCTTGATGTTTAATCATCATGATCTCTATTTTGATTTTCTAGATGGGGAAGACTTAGCTATTGATTCATTTACTTCTAGGAAAAAGTGGGAAAAAAGTGGGCAGGTCTGGGCACGACGCTCTGCCCTAAAGATTCGACAAGCTATAAAAGCATGGAAGGAAAAGTCATCAATAACTAAAGACTAAAAGGCTTTAGTAATATAAGGACGGTAAGGTTTAGAAATGGGAAAGCTTATTTTAAAGGTATTTTGGGGCTCAGTCGCTGCCTGCTTCTTTGCGATAACACTTGTCGTATCAACAATAATATATTTTTCTTTAAGCTTACCCCAAATATCCTCTCTTAGTGATTATAAACCACCAATACCCTCTCAGATTTTATCGAAAAGAGGTGTTGTCCTAGCCGAAATAGGTATTGAAAAGAGAGAAATTGTTAAGATGGAGGACATACCTAAGGTAATTATAGATGCTTTTCTTTCAGCTGAAGATGATAGCTTTTACGAGCATAAGGGTGTGGATTATTTTGGAGTTCTACGAGCATTAATAGTGAACATTAAGGCTGGGAAAGTTGTTCAAGGTGGAAGCACGATTACCCAGCAGGTTGCCAAATCTCTTCTGCTTTCCAATGAAAGGTCGATATCTAGAAAAATAAAAGATTTTTTACTAGCGCAGAAAATAGAAAAGAGGTTTTCTAAGGAAGAAATTTTATATTTGTATTTGAATCAGGTTTACCTTGGAGGAGGTTTCTACGGAGTAAAGTCTGCTTTCAGAGGGTATTACGGCAAAGAGTTGGTTGAGGCTACGATCGCTGAAGCAGCAATGATAGCAGGGTTGTTGGTTGCACCTGGTAAGTACTCTCCTTATATAAACCCAGGTTATGCAAAAAAAAGACAGGCTTATGTTTTAAAGAGAATGTATGAAAATAAAAGAATTTCTTTTGAAGAATTGCAAAAGGCAAAAAGTGAAGTTCTTGAATTTAAAATCCGAAAGAAAAGAGGTTTCAAGGCAGGTTACTTTACAGATTGGGTTCGGCAAAGAGTAGTAAAGGTTATTGGCGAAGAGAAATTTTTGAAGGAAGGATTTAGAGTACAAACTACGCTAGATTGGAGCCTACAAAGAATTGCTGAGAAAGAAGTAAAGAGAGGAGTAAAAGAAATTGATAAAAGGCAAGGGTTTCTTGGCCCGATAGCATCTTTAGATGATTCATCTCAGGAAGATAGTTTTGAAATTAACTTTAGAAGAGATGTTTTAAGGGAGGCATCCCAATTCTTTACTTTGGGAGAAGATGATCAAAGGAAGTACCAATACGAAATCGATGAAGAAGGGGTTTCGCAGATTGAAGATGCTCATAAGGAAAAAGTATTAGATTTAGGCGGTAAGAATTTTTACCCAGGTTATATAAAATCAGATCCTTTTATAAAACATCTGATTGTCGGAAATACTTATAAAGCAATTGTTAAAAAAGTAGATGATTCCTCCAGAATTGTTTATGTGAGCTTAGGGAAAGTTACAGGTATTATTCCATTTAATTACTTTAGCTGGGCTCATGAGAGAGTTATAGATGAAAAAAGGAAGTACTTTCAGCCTCTTATGGTACCATCAAAAATTTTGAAAAAGGGGGATGTTGTCCTTGTAGAGCTAAAAAGACTTAAAGTTAGAGCGACCTCCTATTTTTATAAGACATTTTTAAAGAGAATTCGGAAACAAAAAGAAATATACAAAAAAGTTAGGGCAGAAAAATACCTTCTTTGTATGCTTGATCAGGAAGCAAGTGCTCAAGGGGCTTTAGTCTCAGTATCTCCAAAGAATGGGGATATAATTTCTTTTGTTGGTGGGAAGGACTTTGAAAAATCCCAATTTAATAGGGCGATTCAGTCTAAAAGGCAACCAGGGTCATCATTTAAGCCTTTTTTATTTGCAGCTGCTTTGGAAAATGGGTTCACTCCATCTTCTGTAATAATAGATTCTCCTGAGGCTCTAGGAGGAGTTAACCAGGATCTTAACTGGAAACCTCGAAACTATGATGGAAAGTTTAAGGGACCAATAACTTTTAGGAAAGCATTGGAACAAAGCAGGAATGTTCCAACAATTAAGATTGCAAAAGAGCTTGGCGTTTCTAAAATAACGGACTTTGTAAAAAGAATTGGGTTAAATGTAAGGCTTGAAGAAGACTTAAGCCTAGCTCTAGGATCTTTTGGTGTTTCACTAGTTGATATTGTTTCTGCTTATAGCATTTTTCCAAATGGAGGAAAAAAAGTTCAATTAAAGTCAATCGTATCTATTGTTGATAGAGATGGTAATTATTACGACTTTAATGAATACAAACAGTCTAAAGCAGAGGAAGTAAAAGAAAGTAAAGATGAATTTCTTACAAGCGAAGAAGTGTTGAGTGAAAACCTTGAGGGTAAAGACTTTGAATCAGATGGCTTGACTAAGAAAGTTAATCCTTACCATTTAAGTTTAGGTGGTGACCAAGTTTATGATCGTAGACTTTCTTATATAATGTCTAACCTTTTAAAAGGTGTGGTTGTAAATGGAACAGGTAGGAGAGCAAAGAGTTTAAGTCATTTTCTAGGCGGTAAAACTGGAACAACAAATAGCTATGTTGATGCATGGTTTTTAGGTTTTTCTCATAACTTGGTTACAGGTGTATGGACGGGGTTTGACGATAATAAAACTTTGGGATTTGGTGAGACGGGTTCCAGGTCTGCGCTACCTATTTGGAAAGGGTATATGAGTGCAGGTTTGAAAAAATATGGCGAACATGATTTTAAAATTCCTCTTGGAATTATCAATGTATTGATAGACCCAAAAAAGGGAACATTGGCAGACGAAAATACTCAGGAAACCTTTATGGAAGCATATGTTGAAGGGACAGAGCCAGGTGTTCAGGACATGATGGCCTTGTCAGAGAGTAAAGAGCATGAAGGTAGTGAAATATTGGGCGATGATGAATACTATAATAACCAATAGCTTTACTTTTTATGCTAGGGTTTACTTTTGTTGTCATTAAATTTCTCTTGAAGTCGAATAGTGTTACTACGTGACTAAAAAATTAAATTGAGCTGATGAAAAAAAGAAATAAAGTTACTCTTAGTATAATAGTCTTTTCTTTTGTAGGTTCTCTTTTGATCAACTTCGTTTTGTTATTTTCTCCCCTACCTACTCAAAAGCAGGAAACTCTTAGCCAAAAGAAAAAAAGGTCTAAAATAAGAGTTAAGCTAATTGACCCTAGAGATGAGAATGTTAAAAAAGAAAGTGAGGAAAAAAAGCAAATAGTAAATACTGAAAAAAAGAAGGAAAGGGAGAAACCGAAAAAGTCAAATTACTTAAGTGAGATGGATCAAACATTTAAAAAAGAGACAAAAGCAGCAAGGGTAGGTACTTTTAAAAGAGGATCCAAAGGTTCTAAAAAAGCAAAAAGTCTAAAGAAAAAATTAAAATTGAAAAAGGGCGCTAAGAAAAAAAGAAGAATCAGCCTTACAGACCTAGCAATCAAAAAGCCTATTTTCTTTGATGAAAAAAATAATACCAAAAAGGGTGAAAAAACAGGGTTTGAAAAAAAACAAGGACTTTCCCAAAATAATGATTTTTTAGAAGAGATTCCTTTGGGAGATATGACTAATCTTAATACCACGGAGTATCGATTTTACGGTTTTTTCCAGAGAATAAGAAGAAAATTAGAGCAACATTGGGGGAGGTCCATAAGAGAAAAAGCGAAGATGCTTTTTAAATCAGGAAAAAAACTTGGTCAAAAGGAGCATAAAATAACGGCTCTAACTGTGACGATAAATAATAAAGGTCAAATAATCGAGGTTGTTTTAAAGAGTAAAAGTGGAGTTAAGGAGTTGGATGATGCCGCAATTGAATCATTTAATAAAGCAGGTCCATTTCCTAATCCCCCTAAAGGTTTTATAAAGAATGGAAGGGCAAAAATTGAATGGGGTTTTGTTGTAAAAAGTTAAACATATTAACTTTTTAAGTTTTCTTTAATTTTCTCGATACCTTCCATTAAGAGGTAATCGTTCCAGCTTGATTCAAGTTCTTTTATCGTGTCTACAATTAAAATAGCTGCCTGGTCTCTAGAGATATCAAGGTCATTCGATAATTGTGTAATCGCCATCCCCAGTGCCTCCATTGCAGGTGCTTGGCATGTGTGAGCTAACTTCTCTTCGAATTTGCTATCAATTTTTTTTTCTTTATTTTTTATGATAGCCGTGTTGAGAAGTTGAATTGACTCTTGATTTTTTGTCAACATATTGTATTTCCTAAACTTGTTTCAATTCAAATAAATATGGACTATGAATTTTTATCGCAATGAGATTTATAGTCTTCAGAATTTAAAAGACCCTCTAATTCATCAACTGAGGAGACTTTTACCTTTATTATCCAGGAGTCATAAGGAGCTTCATTTATTTTTTCAGCAGCGTCCTCAAGCTCTTTATTAACCTCAACAATCGTTCCAGAAAAAGGAGAATATAGGTCACTCACGGACTTAATCGATTCCACAACTCCAAAGGAATCCCCTTTAGATACTGCGGTGCCTGTTTCTGGCAACTCAATATAGACGATATCTCCAAGAGCTGATTGAGCAAAGTCGGTAATCCCAACAGTTGCGACATCACTTTTTAGTTCAGCCCATTCATGGTCCTCAGTAAACTTAAGGTGTGATGGAAATAAGAGACTCATTATTTGTGCCCTCCTTTAAAAAAAGGTTTTGTTTGATATGTTGCTTCAAATATATTCTTACGTATTTGAATGAAAAACCTTTTGTCTTTAGGAAATTTTTCTTTTTCAACTAACCCCAGTGAAATTCCTTTGTTTAACATAACTGAAAGGGTTCCTGAAGTAACTTTTCCGATTATTTCTTCGTTGGAGTTTAGAATATTGTACCCTTCACGAGGTATCCCCTTTTCCAAAGCAAGTTTAACGAGTTTATACTTTGGCTCGTAGGAGGCAAGAAAATCTTTACCTATAAATGAAGGCTTCTTATTTTTAACAGTCCATTTTAGTGAAGCATCAAGAGGTGTTATGTTGTCAGCTAATTCATGTCCATAAAGTGGATAGCAGACTTCAAGTCTAAGGACATCTCTTGCCGCTAAGCCGCATGGGGTGCCTCCATTTTCAATAGCTTGACTCCAGAGCCTTTTTGTCATTTCTGGAGAAGGGGAAAAGACTTCAAACCCATCCTCACCTGTGTAACCCGTTCTTGCTACAATTATTTGATTTCCTTCTAAAGAGACTCTCTTGATTGAATAATAGGGGAAGGTATTTTGTTCAATTTCATCTTTTTTCATAATACCTAACTTAATGAGCAATTCTGGTGCATTAGGCCCTTGAATAGCCAGTAGAGAATAGTCATTAGACTGATCAGTAAGAGTAACATCAAATTTTTGGGCCTGATTTGAAATCCAGTCCCAGTCCTTTTTTATATTTGAAGCATTTACACAAATTAATACTTCATCGTTAGATATTTTGTAAGCTATTAAGTCATCTATTACGGTTCCATCTTCTCGGCAGAGTGGTGAATAGACAGCTTTATAGTCCTCTACTTCAAAGAAGTCGTTTGTAATCAAAAAGTCAACAAACTTGGCAGCCTCGGAGCCAGTAACCAGGAATTCTCCCATATGGCTGACATCAAAAATACCAACTTTTTCTCGAACTGATGTCACTTCATTTTTTACAGAAGTGTATTGAATAGGCATAGAGAATCCTGCAAATGCAGCCATTTTTGCTTCTAGCTTAATATGGTCTTCACTCAAAACTGTTTTTTGTAATTCCATTAACTTAGCCTCAGAAAAGAATATTTGAGTAGGTTTTATAAAGTTTTTTCAGCTGCTTGTAAAAGGTTTTGAGCCAATGAAAGTATTGTTAATGGACCAACGCCTCCAGGAACTGGAGTAATGGCTGCTACCGATTCTTTAACATTTTCGAAGTCGACATCTCCAAAAAGCTTACCTTCCTTCGATTTATTTATTCCGACATCTATAATTGTTTGGTTTTTACTTGGGTTTAGGTGGTGAGTTTTTAAAAACTTTGGTGACCCAATAGCTACAATTATAATGTCAGCATTCGAAGTGTGATACTGAAGGTTTTCAGTTTTGGAGTGGCAAAGTGTGACTGTACCACTTCGATTGGTTAACAAAGCCGAAAGGGGCTTTCCTACAATGAGGCTTCTACCGATAATGCAGATGTTTTTCCCGCTAATAGGGATGTCATAGTAATCAAGGAGTGTAACAATACCTTTGGGTGTACACGCACAAGAAAAGTTGCCTTTCATGTCACCTTTTAATAACTCACCCATGTTTAAACTGTTGAGGCCATCTACATCGAGTGATGGGGGGATCAGGTTTCCAACGTCAAGATGCGAAAGTTGCTTTGGGAGAGGAAGTTGGATTAAAAAGCCATGAACACCTTTTTCACTACTTAGGCTTTTAATCTTAGCTTTAAAAGATTGCTCTGTTATGTCTTCCTCTATGTGAACTATGTCACATTTGCCACCCAATCCTTCTATAAACTTTTTTTTGTTTTTTGTATAAATTTGACTTGCTGGGTCATCTCCAACCAAAGCAACTCTTAGCCAAGGGGTGACGCCATTGCTTTTTAGTTTTTGAACTGTGGATTTAAGATTTAGGTGAAGACTTTCTTTGATTGGACGGGCGTAAAGGACTCTTGTCATTCTCTTTCCTCCCTGGTCATAGTTGAGGCATTCTAAAGCAAAAAATGAAAAAAGCGTATTGTTTTTATAATATTTTTTTTATGATAGCTATGGACAATTGAGGCATAAGGTTATTTGGAAAAGGTTTTAAAGATGGGTTTTTACATTGGTTTATTTATGCAGATTTGTGGTTTTGCCGCTGTTGGTCTTTGTGTGATATCTGGAATAGAGAAGGGAGATTATGGAAGAATAGAGCTTGTCCAGTTTTTAGGTGGAACATCCCTCTTTTATTTCGGGAACTTCCTTAGGTCTAAGGGAGCCTCTTCTAACTAGTCTATTACTGAACCTAAGGACAAAGGAAGGTTTATGATCATTTTAGGCATAGACCCCGGCTCAAGAAAGGCAGGTTTTGGCGTTGTTGAGCTTAAAGGAAGAGATATAAACTATTTGGATTCTTTTACTCTTAAATTTGATACTAAGTTATTATTTTTTGATAGGTTAAAGGAGATTTATGAAGGCTGCTGCGATGTTTTTACAAAGTATAAGCCAGATGAAGTTGCCTTTGAATCTCTTGTTTATGTTAAAAATGTTTCTTCTTTGGTCAAACTCTCCCAAGCAAGAGGGGTGATGCTATCTGCTTTGTTTAGTCATGGAAAAGGCTCAGTGTTTGAGTATTCCCCAAACTTTGTAAAAGCATCCCTCACGAGTTACGGCTTATCTTCGAAAGCTAGCGTAGAAAAGGCACTTAACCTTATTTTTGGAGAGATTGAATTTGAAACAGATGACTCGAGTGATGCTTTAGCTATCGCATTTTGTCACTCTATTTCAAGAAATAAAGTGGATAAGTTACGTGGAGTTTCATCGAGCTCTTTTGGCCGTGGAAAAACATTAAAGACTTTTGCATCAAAGTATTTGGAGACAAAATGATTGGTTATTTGATTGGTAAGGTTGTTCAAAGTTATGAAGAAGAGCTAATTTTGGTAACGAATTCGGGTGTTGGTTACCAAGTATTTTTTTCTAGTAGAGTTGGTTGTGGAGATCACATTGAGGTTTTCATAAAGCATATAAAAAGGGAAAACAGCGAGGACCTTTACGGGTTTTTAAGCTTTATAGAGAAAAGAGTTTTTGAGCTACTTTTGGGTGTAAAAGGGATAGGACCCAAATCAGCGTTCAGTTTAGTGAATCAAGTTGGTATAGAGAAATTGGCAAATGCAATTTTGTTTCAAGAAAAAAAGATTTTAACCTCTGTTGCTGGTGTAGGACCTAAGGCAGCTGCCCAGATATTGTTAGATTTAGGGCCGAAAATTGAAAAGATTAAATCACTCCTTCTCGAGAGAAAAAGTAGCAGAGTAGGTTTTGAAACTCGGATTGGTGAGGGACATCAAGAAAAAATGTTTGGAGAAAGTAATGGAACTTCTTTAAAGGTAAATTTATTAGATGAAGCAATAAGTGCTTGTGAGGAGCTTGGCTTTCAAAGAAATGAAATTATTGAAATAGCTCACGATGTTATGAAAAGCAATAAAATAAACTCGAGCGGAGACCTCGTTAAATTGGTATTGAGGGAGTTTTCATGAAAGGTTTAGAGGACTCTAGTCAAATTCTTGTCACACCCGACCTAATTGAAGGAGATATTTCAAAAGGCCTTAGTCTAAGGCCAAAAAAGTTCTGTGAGTTTATAGGTCAAGAAACTGTTTTAGATAATGTAAAAATAATGGTTGAGTCGGCTAAGATTAGGGGTGAAGCTCTTGGTCATATATTATTGTCTGGTCCCCCAGGGCTTGGAAAGACCTCCCTTTCAATGATTTTAGCCAATGAAATTGGTGCAGGAATTCAGGTCGTTTCAGGTCCAGCTATTGAAAAGAAGGGAGATCTGGCCGCTATTCTTACAAACCTTGATGATAAAGAAGTACTTTTTATTGATGAAATACATCGTCTACCTGTGGCTATTGAAGAGATTTTGTATGCTGCGATGGAGGATTATAGGCTTGATATTCTCGTTGGTCAGGGACCGATGGCCAAAACTTTAAAAATTGACCTTTCCCCTTTTACTTTGATTGGTGCTACAACTAAAGCAGGTCAGCTTTCCAAGCCATTGAGAGATCGTTTTATAGGTCAGTTTAATTTTAACTTTTATGATAAAGAGTCTCTAAAAAAGATGGTGTCTTTAAATGCAAATAAGATGAACTTGGATATTGAGGTTTCTGCTGCTGAAAAAATAGCGAATTGCTCTAGAGGAACTCCAAGAATTGCAAATAGGATTCTTAACCGAGTAAGGGACTTTTCTGTTGTTTTAAACCAAAAAGTTGTAACAAAAGAGTTACTGAACAAAGCATTAAAGTTAATGCAACTGTCCGACTCTGGTTTAGGACCAATGGATGTTAAAATCTTGAACTGTATTTTACACAACTATTCTGGGGGGCCTGTTGGTATAGAAGCTTTAAGTGCAACTCTATCTGAAGATAGGAACTCTATTGAAGATGTATATGAGCCCTTTTTGTTGAAGGAAGGGTATTTACTAAGAACACCGAGAGGAAGATTGATATCAGACAAGGCAAAAACGTATCTTTCCACTATTGAGCATAAAGAAAATTTTTAATTTTCCGAATTTTTTTAAAACTCTTTGGACTTTGTCCTTTAATCGGTAAAGTTTTCAACTAGATGAAAACAAATTAATGTAGTATTAAAATAGTTCTCTGTTTAAAAAATAACTCTTAGCAAAAGAGTTTTAGTGAGTAAGGTTTATTTTTAATGTACCAAAGAACTTTGGCAAAAAGAGTTTCTATAACTGGAATAGGAATTCACTCAGGAAAAAAAGTAACATTGGTTTTGCACCCAGCTGAAGCTAATACAGGAATTCGATTTAGGAGAACAGACCTAGAAAATGTCCCTTCTATTAGAGCATCGGTAAAGACTGTTGGAGCAACTGAAAATAACACTACTTTAGGTGATGGTGAAAACTCTGTTCACACTGTAGAACATCTACTATCAGTTCTCTATGGGCTTGGTATTGATAATGTTTTATGTGAAATAGATGGACCTGAAGTACCAATTATGGACGGTTCAGGTGCTTCGTTTGTCTATATATTAAAGGAAACTGGAATTACTAATTTAGGGGCATCCAAAAAGTTCTTTTTGGTTCTTAAGCCTGTAAGGGTGCAGGTAGGAGACAAATGGGCTGAAATCAGGCCGGACTCTTCGTTAAACATAGAGTCTACAATTGTTTTTTCCCACCCAGTTATTCAATCTCAAAAGATTAATTTTCGATTTAGTTGTGAAGACTTTATAACCAACATAAGTAGAGCAAGAACTTTCGGGCTTCTTAAAGATGTAGATAAGTTAAAGAGGAGAGGGCTGGCAAAGGGAGGCTCACTTGATAACTGCATCGTTTTGGATGACTTTAAGGTCCTTAACCCCGAAGGACTTAGGTTTGAAGATGAATTTATAAGGCATAAAGTCTTAGACGTTATTGGAGATATTTCGCTCCTTGGCCACGATATTGCTGGAAAAATCATAACTTATAAATCTGGTCATAACCTGCATAATCTTTTATGCAAAAAGCTCCTTGATACCCCTGATGCCTATGAAATAGTTTCTGCATCTTCACTCGAGCAGGAAACGCTTGAAACTCTACGTTTGCCACCCGGACTTATTCCAAGCTTCGGCTAAATTTTTCAAATTACTCCAAGCATGTTTGACCTTTTAAAGCGTGTATGGGACGAAACAGAAAACCTATTCTGCTCAATAGCATTAATTTAAGGCACTAACTTATGGATATTTCAAAACTCTCTAATGATTTCGATGATTTAATAATGGGTGTTCACAGTATGAGAGAAGCTATTGTAAATCCTAATAGGGAAAAGATAAAAATTATAGGGACAGAAGATGGTATAAAGGACTTAACTAAAGGGATGAGTAGGGCGTTAGTTGAAAGAGTATATAACAATTGTGAAACACTTTCTTTGCACACTGTTCAAGAAGTTGCAAAAAAACTTTGCTCTTCAATGGGGTTTAATTTCAATAGAGTTACTAGTCAGGCTTTTATGATAACAGTTTCTCAAGCCCCTTATTCAGTTGGACAAGCCTTAAGAGAGATAGATAAAAGAAGTAATACTAAAATAATATGTTTGGATAGTGTAACAGATGCTCACAATGCAGCAGCTATATTAAGGACAGCGTCTTTTTATGGAGTTAATTTTGTTGTGACTTCTTCGAAAGGTAGTTTTGGTAAAGGCCCAACATTTTCAAGAATCGCTTCTGGGGCATTAGAGCATATAAAGATTGTCAGGGCTTCATCTTTGCCAAAGTTTATAAGAACGTTATGTGACAAGGGCGTTAGTTGCATTGGGTTGACTGAGCATGCAGATATAAGATTGGGTGACGCTTCTAAAGAAGATCTTGAAAACCCGAGAGTTTGTTTGGTTTTTGGTTCAGAAGATAGAGGCTTATCTAATGCTGTTTTACGAGTTCTTCCAAAAAAAATATCCCTTGAGTCTAGAGGAATGATAAAGTCTCTAAATGTTTCCGTGGCAACGGCTATTTCTATGGAAAAAATCTTTGCTAAATAGAAAAAAGGGCTTGCCTAAGAGAAAGAACCCCTTTATAAAACCAAAACAATCTTCTCTGCGGGTGAGTGGAAATATAGGCTGGCTTAGCTCAGTTGGTAGAGCACCGGTTTTGTAAACCGGCGGTCGTAGGTTCAAGTCCTATAGCCAGCTCCAGCTTGTGAGTAAGAGAGGGTAAGGCGAGGTTCCCGAGTGGTCAAAGGGGGCAGACTGTAAATCTGTTGGCATTGCCTTCGATGGTTCGAACCCATCTCTCGCCACCATTGATAATGCGTGCGTAACTCAGTTGGTAGAGTGCAACCCTTCCAAGGTTGATGTCGCAGGTTCGATCCCTGTCGCACGCTCCATATTTCCTGTGATCCCGGGTTTCTGGGGGATAGCAATGTTAATTGGAGTGGATATTTGCTCACGTGGCTCAGGGGTAGAGCACTCCCTTGGTAAGGGAGAGG
>DKQD01000042.1:0-430 GCA_002474345.1 Bacteriovoracaceae bacterium UBA7317 | reverse complement strand
TCCCTTGGTAAGGGAGAGGTCACGAGTTCAAATCTCGTCGTGAGCTCCATTTTCTCTTGTCATTCTAGAGAGGTTTTTAGATACTCTTGACTAATTTTAGAGTTATGTATATAGGTGTTAGGCATTTTTTGACGAGTGTTAAATAATTTTAAGGAGACCATCACATGGCAAAAGAAAAATTTGATAGATCTAAACCACACGTAAATATTGGAACAATTGGGCACGTTGACCACGGAAAGACGACTCTAACCGCTGCAATTTCAATGACTCTTGCAGAACAGAGTGGTCTGGATGCTAAAAACTATGCAGACATTGATTCTGCTCCCGAAGAAAAAGCCAGAGGAATTACAATCAATACTGCTCACATTGAGTATGAAACAGCAAATAGACATTACGCTCATGTTGATTGTCCAGGTCACGCTGACTACGT
>DKQD01000182.1:4286-17998 GCA_002474345.1 Bacteriovoracaceae bacterium UBA7317 | reverse complement strand
ATCAAAAAATACGAGACTTAATTCTGAGAGGTTAAAGTATTCGTTTGATTCGATGAGATTTGAAGCTACCACTAAAGTTAAGACGAGAACATACGCTAGGAAAACAGGAGATAGAGTTTTTATAAATGCGAACAAATTTGTTTCTTATTTTAAAAATAAAGAAAATATACACCTATACCTTGGTAATGTGGCAGGTAAGGTAAAAAGAAAGAGGATTTATGAAGACAGTTTGTCCTTCAAATCTAATAAGTTAACCTTTTTTTCAAGAAAAAATTTAGCGAAACTTAATGGTAAGGTTTCTTTGAAATATAGAAACTTTGAGGGGAAAGCCCAACGCGGTGATATTTTTTTAGAAAACTACAACAAGGACCTTAATTATTTTGTTTTACATGATGATGTAAAGGTCAGAGAAGTTTTGAAAATGAAGGGTAAGAAAGTTATTAGAAAGGCTTTTTCGGAGAAATTAGAGGGATATCCAAAAAATTCACTGATTGTTTTAACTGGATATCCCAAAGTACTGCAGGGTCAGGATGCAATTATTGGAAATAAGATTATTTTAAGGTGGAATAATGAGGTCCTTGAGATTATAGATGCTAATTCAAATTTGAAATTAAAATAAAAAAATATATAAATTGTAAAGGTAGTGTTTGAAGATATGTCGAAAATTTGTTTAAAGTCATCCAGATTAAAAAAGACCTACGGTGGAAGAACTGTTGTTAATGGGGTTGGCGTTTCGTTAGAAGAAGGTGAGGTTGTAGGATTGCTTGGACCTAACGGAGCTGGCAAAACAACCTGTTTTTATATGATGGTTGGTTTAGTTAAGACTGATGATGGAACCATATTTTTAGGTCAAGAAAATATTACTGAGCAGCCAATTCACAAAAGGGCCACAAAGGGAATAGGTTATTTACCACAAGAAGCTTCAATTTTTAGAGAGCTCTCAGTTGAAGCTAATATTTACTCAGTTTTAGAGTTGATGAATATTTCAAGGTCTAAAAAAAAGCTCTTGATGGAAGACCTCATTCAAGAGTTTAGCTTGGACCATGTGAGAAAAGAAAAAGGAAGGACTTTATCTGGGGGAGAAAGAAGAAGGGTTGAGATTGCAAGAGTTTTGGCTTTGAAACCAAAATTTATTTTGCTGGATGAACCTTTTGCAGGTGTTGATCCTCTAGCTGTAAGTGAAATCCAAAATATAATTAGAGGATTAAAGAAAAAAAATATAGGTATTTTGATTACGGACCATAATGTAAGAGAAACACTTGGAATCGTTGATAGAGCTTATCTTTTAAATAATGGCGAAATTTTATTAGATGGAAGACCAAATGAAATAATTGAAAGTGATATAGCTAGAAAATTTTATTTGGGTGATGAATTTAAAATGTAGACTTTACTTCGAAGTTAAAGAGAAAAGGATATTTTGAAAGATGGCAATAAAGATAAACCAAAGTTTGAAGCAATCTCAGGGTCTTATGATGACCCCGCAGCTTCAGCATGCTATTAAGCTTCTCACTTTGAGCCATATGGAAATGCAAAATGCGATCTCTGAAGAGATGGTTGAAAACCCTTTACTAGAAGAATATAACTCCGGAAACTCTCAAAACGAAACAGATAATTCAGAGTATATAGCTTCAAATATGGAGAACCAGAACCGCGAAACAAAGTCTGAAGATTTTGATGAAAAACCGATTATGGCAACTCAAGAAGATCATTTTGATTGGAGCAAGTACGTCGATTCTTTTGACAACTCTAAGGGAGAAATTGGCTCAAGTGTTGGAAGCTTTGATGGTGAAGAGGGACCAAATTATGAAAATTTTGTATCCGGTTCGAGAGATTTAGCTGACCACCTTATGCTGCAATTAAGGATGGAAGTTTTAAGTGAAGAAGAGTTTGAGTTGGCATCACTTATCATTGGAAATATTAATGATGATGGGTACCTTTCAATCCCTTTTGACGAAATTGTTTGCCAAGTTTCATGCAGCGAAGAAACAGCTTTAGAAGTCCTTAGAATGATTCAAAGGTTTGACCCAAATGGTTGTGGAGCCAGGGACTTAAAAGATTGCTTGTTGGCTCAAGCAGTTATTATGGAGGAAAGAACTCCTCTTTTGGAAAAAATCATTAAGGATCATTTAGTCGATCTACAAAATAAAAATTATCAAAAAATAGCAAAAGAAGCTGGGGTTTCAGAAGAGTTCATATCAGAAATGAGACAGGTCCTTAAAAGGTTCCACCCTAAACCTGGTAGATTGGTTTCTTCAACCGATACTCAATACGTAATACCTGATATTTTCGTTAAAGAGATTGGTGGAGAGTTTTCTGTGGTTGTAAATGATGAAGGGATTCCTCGACTTCGTATTTCAAAGCACTACAAAGAGATGCTTCAATCTTCCCAAAATAGTAGTGATTTAAAGGGAAGTGAAGAGGCAAAAGAATATGTTCAGGAAAAGCTTAAGTCGGCTCTTTGGTTGATAAAATCAATCCAAACTAGGCAGAATACAATTATTAAAGTTGCTAAGGCGATTGTGCGGAAACAACAAGATTTTTTTAGGAAAGGACCTAAATATTTAAAACCTATGGTGCTTAGGAATATTGCTGAGGAAATTGGAATGCATGAGTCGACGGTTTCCCGTGTTACAACAAATAAATATCTTCATTCTCCCATTGGTGTTTTTGAACTCAAGTTTTTCTTCAATGCAGGCCTTGGAGGTGGAAAGACAGGGGGGGAGGAAATATCTAGCGAAGTTTTAAAGATCAAAATAAAAAACCTTTTGGAAAATGAAAATCCCAAGAGACCTCTTTCTGACCAAAAAATTGGTGAATTACTCTCAAGAGAAAATATAAAAATAGCGAGAAGAACTGTAGCAAAATATAGAGAAGTGATGGGCTATCCATCTTCATCTAAAAGGAAAATAAAATAAAGAGAAAGGTAAACTTTATCTTGTTTTATTAACAATTTAATAGGGAGTCGAACGAATGAAAGTAAAGATCTCTTTTAAACACCTGCAACACACTCCAGCTCTTGATGATAGAATAAGGGAAAAGTCACAAAAAATTGAAAAGTATTTGGATGGAAAATGTCAGGTTAAATGGACCTGCTACGTGAAAAATCAGCAACACTATGCAGATGTTGAGTTGATTGGCCCCACTTTTGATTATCACGCTAGTGGTAAATCAGATAGTCTGTACAAATCATTGGACAAGGCGATTTATAAGCTTGAGAGTCAGCTAATAAAAAAGAAAGAGAAAATGAAAAATAAGCTGCACCGTAAGAATAATAAACCGGTGATATTAGATCCAGATAATGCTTGGACCGATTATGAAGAAGATCACTTTCCTTTGAAGGAAGGTTGGGAAAAAGCAAGCTAAAAAATGAGATTTAAGGGTCTTTTCTAAGGGCCCTTAAATTATCCAAAACACTGGCCCTTGCTGATATAAAATCTTTGTGCTGTAACCTCAAGCTCATACAAATAACTCTTATTTCTTCTGACTCACTTTCATCAACCGATCCATCGCTAGCGGCTATTGAAAAGAGGGCCTTCAAAATAGAATATCGATCCTCTGGTTTCATGATTTCGTTTAAGGGGTGGCAATATTTGTGGTTTTCGAGTCCTGCGAGGTCATTAATTTCTTCTAGAGCAATTTTGACAACATTTTCTGCCTCTGGTTTGGTAAGTTCGCCCCATTTTGTCAGAGAATGGATCATTTGCTCCATTTCATTTTTATGAACTTCATAGTCAATTGTAGCAACCCTCGCTAAGAGTCCAGAAATACAAGCAGTTTTGATTAATTTGTCTTCATTTTCGTTTGGCAAAAGCTTCTTAATTTTAAGATGAATGGTGCTTAAATCCTCTGAATTAGCCTTTTTTGTTTTAAAAATATCCCAGAATGCCATAATTACCTCATTAATTATAAGGAGTTAAAGTTTTTGAAGCTTCGAAAGCTTTTCAGAATTTGGTAAAGATAATATTATAGATAAAGAGGGGTTAGTCACTTATTAAATGAAAGGTTATTTATGATTTACTCTTTAAGGGACTTATTTCGAGAAAAAAATGTTGAATTTGGACAGGAGGTCAATTTTTCTGTAATAAAAATGGAACAGGAAAATGACGGGGAAGGACAAGGAGACGTTCTTACGAAAAACCCTGTAAAGCTTCAACCTAAAAAGCCGAAGCTTTTCAAGGTCCTCCTCCATAATGATGACTATACAACAATGGAATTTGTCATCTACGTTCTTCAAAGTTGCTTTTCTAAAACTCTAGAGGAAGCTCAAGAGATTATGCTTAAAGTTCACCACAGTGGTGTTGGTGTTTGTGGGGTTTATACTCACGAAATAGCTGAGTCCAAAACAGCTAAAGTTCACCAAATGTCTAAAAAAAATGGTCATCCCCTAAGATGCACTTTTGAACCGGAATAATGCCAATGATGAGTCAAAAACTAGAAGAAATCTTTAATCACGCGATTAAAAAAGCAAATGACCTTAAACATGAATATCTAAACTTAGAAATGTTACTGTTATCTCTCTTGGATGACTCTTACGTAAGAGAAACTATTGAGAGTTGTGGAGGTAAGGTCGAAGATATTCAAAGAGATTTAGAAGAGTTTTTATCGAATAATGAAAACTTTAGTATTTTGAGTGAAACCCAAATTCAGGAACTTGCCGAAAAACAATTCAACTCAGAAGAATTAAAAGAATTGGCGAAGCGAAAAGGAATTAAATATCAACCTGAAATAAGTTTATCTATTCATAGAGTCTTTCAAAGAGCAGCGATTCATGTTCAGTCATCACAAAAAGATAGCATTAAGGCAATTAATGTGTTGGTTTCTCTTTTCCAAGAAAAGGAAAGTTTTGCCCTTTACACGGTAGAAAAGCAGGGTGTGACGAGATTCTCTGTTGTTAAATATATTGCTCATGGAGCGGACGGACCAGTTAATGAAGGAATTAAGGAAAAGGTTGAAGAAGGAGAAGCGGGTTTAAGTCCAAAAGATGGTAGTTTTTTAGATAAATTTACTTTCAATCTAAATGAGTTGGCGAAAAAAAATAGAATTGACCCAATTATTGGAAGAAAAGAGGAAATGCATAGAATTTCACAAATTTTATGTAGGCGAAGAAAAAATAACCCTATTTTGGTTGGTGAAGCAGGGGTTGGGAAAACAGCTATTGCAGAAGGTTTAGCTTGGTCAATTATTGAGGGGAAGGTACCAGATGCTTTAAAGAATACAGTGATTTATTCTTTAGATATGGGAGCTTTACTTGCTGGAGCAAAATTTAGAGGTGACTTTGAAGAGAGGGTAAAAGGTGTTGTTGATGGCTTAAGGAAAAAAAATAAAGAAAACAATGAAGATACACTTCTTTTTATTGATGAAATTCATACCGTCATGGGAGCGGGTTCTACTGGTAGTGGAAGTATGGATGCTTCGAACCTTCTTAAGCCAGCTTTAAACTCGGGTGATTTAAGATGCATGGGAAGTACAACTTTTGATGAGTATAGGAAGTTTGTGGAAAAGGATCATGCTTTCACCAGAAGGTTTCAAAAAGTTGATATTAAAGAGCCAAGCAATGAAGAAACGCTCAAGATTCTCCAGGGGCTAAAAAATAAATTTGAAGACCACCATGGCGTGAAGTATTCAAATACTGTTTTAAAATCAGCAGTAGACTTATCTGAAAAATTTATTTCAGACAGAAAATTGCCAGATAAAGCCATTGATGTCATCGATGAAGCAGGGGCAGCGATTCAGCTTCTAGATAAAAAGAGAAAAAGGGTCAATATAACTATTAATGACGTTGAAAATACAATTTCTGCTTTAGCAAGGGTTCCAAAGCAATCAGTTGCTGGCGATGATAAAAACAAATTAAAAAGACTTAATGCAAGTCTTAAATTACTTATATATGGGCAAAATGAAGCAATAGACTCCATATCTGACTCAATTTTGATGTCGAGATCGGGCCTTGGAAGTAATGAAAAACCAATGGGAAGCTTTCTTTTTGCAGGACCTACTGGGGTTGGGAAGACTGAGCTTTCTAAACAATTAGCTCTTAGTTTGGGAATTCATTTTGAATGCTTTGATATGTCTGAATATATGGAGAAGCATTCTGTTGCAAAACTTATCGGAGCTCCTCCAGGTTATGTCGGTTATGACCGGGGTGGGCTCCTTACCGACACAATTCATAGGAGTCCACACTGCGTCCTTCTTCTTGATGAAATTGAAAAGGCTCATCCAGATCTATTTAATATTTTACTTCAGGTCATGGACAGAGGAATCTTGACAGATTCTCAGGGCCGCTCAACAGACTTCAGAAATGTTATTTTGATTATGACAACCAATGCGGGAGCAAAGGATATGGATTCGGGCTCCATTGGTCTAAACAATGGAAACTCCGTTGGTTTAAGCTCAAAAAGAGATAAGGTTATTAAGAACTTCTTTTCACCTGAATTTAGAAACCGCTTGGATAGTGTCATACATTTTAATAAGTTAACTCCTGAATTTATAATAAAGATCGTCGACAAATTTCTTTTAGAAATTGAAGAAAAGCTATCTCAAAAGGGAATTGAATTAAATGTCGAGACTCAGGTCAAAAGATGGTTGGCCGAAAATGGATATGATCCGAAAATGGGTGCTAGGCCAATAAGCCGACTAATAGATGAAAAAATCAAACGTCCACTTTCGAAAGAAGTCCTTTTTGGGAATCTTGAAAAGGGTGGAACTATAAAAATTCACCTCAAAAATGAAAATGAAATTGGTTTTGTTTTTGGTTAAAAGGGTCTTTATTAGCCTTTGCTGCCAAAAATTGTTGTAGTTTTGCTGAAATATCTAGGCATTTTTTTCAACTCCGCTCCTTAAAAAAAACAAAAAAAAAAAAAAACTTCTTAATGTTTTTTAATTTTTATTCGATAACAAGTGATGAACTAGAAGTAAGAAGCCTTTACTAGAAGGCTTTAACGAAAATTTTGGTAAAAAAAACTTAAATAAAAAAAAAATATAAAGAGGAAACTAAAAAAAAAATATATTCGAAATGAGAGAAAAGGTGGATTTTTAATTGCGTTAAAACAATTTTATGTTTATTCTAAAAAAAATTAATTACTGAACACCAGGAGGAATTTAGAATGGCAACAAAAAAGAAAGCTGCTAAGAAGAAGACGGCAAAGAAAAAAACAGCAAAGAAAGCTACAAAAAAGAAAGTAGCTAAGAAGAAAACAGCAAAGAAAAAGACAGCAAAGAAAAAAACAGCTAAGAAAGCTACAAAAAAGAAAGTAGCTAAGAAAAAGACAGCTAAGAAAGCTACAAAAAAGAAAGTAGCTAAGAAAAAGACAGCTAAGAAAGCTACAAAGAAGAAAGTAGCTAAGAAAAAGACAGCTAAGAAGAAAACTGCTAAGAAAGCTGCAAAGAAAAAGTAAGAAACAAAACTTATTTTATTTTTTTAAAGACCCTCCTGAAAAGGAGGGTTTTTTTTTGGAGAAAACCGAGATTAAGGACCTTTTTCAAGTCAAAAACGGATTGCTAAAAAGAGTTATTTCCTTAAAGAACTATTAAATTCTAACTTAAAATAATGATATAGACCCAAGAATAATGAGATTTCAGTAAGTTATGAGTCTTTCTCTTGGATTTCTTATTCTAAACTCTATTTACAAAAATTTATTATATTGATAGTTTACGCGTCAAATTTGAATACTCGGTTAAATTTTTGGTTAGTAAATTAGGGATATAGGCTATGGCTGGTTTAGGCAAGAGACAAAATACAGGTGAAACTTCTTTTATAGATAATGTCACAGGTCAAAAAATTGTAAAGCTGGGTGGATTAGAGTTTCCGCCAAGAAAAGTTTGGATGAAAACTTTTGGGTGTCAGATGAATTATCATGACTCTGAAAGAATCTTGTCTCATTTGAAAGATCTAAATTTTAGTCATACCGAAGAAAAAGAGAGTGCTGATCTAATATTGTTTAATACGTGTGCAATTAGAGACCTTGCAAACACAAAGTTTTATTCACAACTAGGTGAGATAAAGCATAACAAAAAGAAAAATGAAAAGCTTGTTGTGGGTGTTGGTGGATGTGTCGCTCAAACTGAAGGAAAAGCTTTAGTTAAGAAATACAAGCATCTTGATTTTGCTTTTGGAACAGATGTGATTGATTCCATAAATGACCTTGTGTTTAGATCTTATGCTGGAGACGGAAAGTTTTCAGTGAATGCTTGGGATAGAAGTACGGACTTTTCAATTGAAACCAAGATTACTCATGGTTCTCCACAGGCCTTTGTTAATATTATTAAAGGTTGCAACAAATATTGCTCGTACTGTATTGTTCCCTACACAAGAGGTAAAGAGCGTTCGAGAAAGTGTAAGGAAGTTGTTGAGGATGTAAGAAAACTAGTAAAGTATCAAGGCATCCAGGAAATTACTTTACTTGGTCAGAATGTTAATTCTTATGGGAAAGAGAATAACGAATCTTTGGCCATGCTTATAACTGAACTTGATAAGATAGAAGGTTTAGAACTTATAAGATATACGACAAGTCATCCCTATGATGTCTCAGACGAGTTGATCGCAGTGCATGGGACAGCAAAAAAGCTATCGAATCATCTTCATTTACCCGTTCAGTCGGGATCGAAAGCTGTTTTAGAAAGAATGTTAAGGGAATATACTCCAGAGCACTTTCTTAATTTGTGTAATAAACTTAGAAAAGCAAATCCAAATATAATTTTATCGACGGATATTATTGTTGGTTTTCCAAATGAAACACAAGAAGAGTTTGAAGCAACATTGAAACTTTTAGATGAAGCTCAGTTTGATTTTATTTATTCCTATGTTTACTCTGCTAGAAAAGGCACTAAAGCTGCTAAAATGCCTGATTCTCTTACTGATGATATAAGGGGAGAGCGTTTGAGGTATCTTCAAAGTTATCAATTAAAGATACAAGAAAAACTGAGGGCACCACTGAAGGGTAAAACTCTAAGAGTCTTAGTTGACGGCCAAAGTAATCAAAAAGGCATAAAAAAGTGGAAGGGTCGAACCAATGGGAACAGGATTGTTCACTTTGAACCTGTCGATGCCGATAAAAACTACCTTTGGCATTGGGTTGACCTTGAGATCACTTCAGCAACAGCGTTAAGTTGCCAGGGAAAATTATTAAAAGATCATGGAAAGAAAATAGAGAGTCATGACTTCCAATGCTCCTTAGGATAGGTAAATTTTGCAAGGCATTAAAAAATAAGAAAAAGCCCTTAGTATAGTCTTAAGGTTGGAAGATCTTCAGCCTTACGTAAGACTATCTTTTACCGGGGCATTTATTCTTGGAAAGACCCTTTAAACTTTATCTTTTCTCGGTCTTTATCTTCTTGGTACTTTCAATTTCAAGTTTGTTTGGGGCCGTTGAGCTTAGTGGTAACTTTGGCTACAACAAAATGTTATATGGAAGTTCTAAACAAAACTCATTAACGACGAGAAGTTATACTTCTTCTATGGCATTTTATTTTTTTAGCAATACGGCTTTTGAATTAAATTATTACAATTCCACTAATATGAGATTGGCCAATGAAAAGTATCAAATAACAGGTGTTGCTGATTACTCTGTTATTCAGTCTTATAGCGAAGTTCAATATGAATCCTATGGAATAGGCCTGAAGCATGCTTTTGCTCCTAGAGGCTACCCTGTTAGACCTCTAATATCCTTAGGTTACGCAAAAAAGTTCACAGAGAGTTCTGGAAACACTATTTTTGAGCATGATAATAATGGAAGTCAGATAAATGTTGCCCATAATAGTCAAAAGTCTAGAGAGGATTCGGTTTTTGGGACAATCCAGCTACAACTACGCATCACAAATAGACTTTCCCTTACAGGATCGGTTAATACTGTTTTTAAAGCTTTCGAATGGGATGAAGCTAAAAATAGTCTTAAGTATCTTGCCGGGTTTTCATGGATTATTTGAAAAAAAATACTCTAAAGCTATTAAATATCTTCTTTATTTTTCTACTTATTAGTGGTTGCTCCAAGTTTCAATACCTCGTTGAGCAGGGGATGGGACAAGCATCTCTTTTCTTAAAAGCAAAAAAGAATCAAGACGTACTAGAAGATCCTCTAACGTCTGAAGAGGTAAAGAAAAAGATAAAGCAAATTCAAGCGTATAAGAGTTATTTTTATAAGTTTTTTCAGAGAATTCCTAAGGGGCATTATGAAAAGACCACAATTTTAGATAGAGAGGCAGTTACCTACTTGGTGACAGCTTCTCCATTTAATAAAATAGAACCAAAGGAAGAGTGTTTTCCTTTTGTTGGCTGTTTTCCATATCTAGGTTTTTTTGATAAAAAGTCTGCCATCAAATATAAAAATGTATTGGAGAAGGATCATTGGGTTACCTGGGTGAGACCTGTTTATGCTTATTCCACTCTCGGCAATTTCAACGACCCCATACTTTCGAGTTTTTTTAGATATAATGATGAGGTTTTAGCTGAATTAATTTTTCACGAACTCTTTCATTCACTTTTTTTTATTGAGAATGAAGTTCAGCTCAATGAAAATTTGGCAAACTTTTTTTCAAAAAAACTGGTTGCTATTTATTTTAATTGGTCAGAAGCTAGAAAAGATCAAAAAGTTCGGGAACGTTCTAGGTACAAAGGACTTGATAAATTAATTGTCCATTTGGTAAAAAAACTAGAAAATAAATATAGTCGAGTTCAAGAAAAAGACAAGACCAAGTTTGAGGAGGTCTTAAAGAGCTTTTTAGAGCATCATTTTGAACCTAAAATTAGGTCTTATTGTAGCTCAAATGATCTACTTCCAAATAGATGTTATCCATTACAAAGAAAATGGAATAACGCTTCATTTGCAGGATTTTTAACCTATGAGGAAGAGTCACAAAAAATAGAAAATCTTGAGAGAAAACTGGGCCTCAACCTTTTAAACTTTTATATCTATATTGAAAATAAGCATAAAGAATATTTAGAAAATAAACTTGAAACTCCTTTTTCAACTTACTTGTTTTCTTCTCTTGACTAATAAACCTCCATTTTAAAAAAAGATTAAAGGAAATTATATGAAACATATTTTATTTATTGATCCACTTGATAAGCTATTTCCTAAAAAAGACTCTAGTTTGATGTTGGCCCTAACTTTAAAAATGATGGGGATTGAAACTTATTTACTTTTTGAGCCAAACTTGTTTTTCACAAATAAAACACCCGAAAACCTAAAGCTATTCTCATTTGAAGGAAGTTTTAAGAAAGATAGTTTTTATATTGACTCATTTGAATTGAGGGAACCTATTTATACAACTTTGGAAAAAGGGGATTTTCTTCACATGAGAATTGACCCACCTTTCGATACCCGTTACCTGAGGTATTTATGGATATTAGGTATATTTGAGAAAAGAGGCATACATATTTTAAATTCTCCCAAAGGAATCTTAAATAATAACGAAAAACTAACTGCTTACGAGGGAAGATTTTCACATCAAAGTTTTGTGGGGCAAGATAGAGAAGCTTTCTTAGATTTTATAAAGAAAATGCATGAGGGGGGAAGAAAGGATTTTATTTATAAACCATTAGACCTCTATCAAGGCCTTGGTATTGAAAAGGTTCCTTTTCTCGATATTGATCAAGTAGAAAAAACATTTCAAAGAAAAGTTGAAGAGTGTAAAGGTCCTATAGTGGTTCAACCTTTCGATGAAAAGGTCGAATCTGGAGAAATCCGGTCTTTATTTTTTAATGGTTTGGAGATGGGAACTATTTTAAAGGTTCCACCAAAGGGAGAGTTTTTAGCAAATATTGCTCAAGGAGCAAGCTATGAAAAATTTGAACTAAACTCTTCTCTGAAAACTATTTGTAAGGACATAACTTCGACCCTCAAGAAAGAAGGGGTTTACTTTGTGGCCTTTGATATTATTGGTGATTGCATTTCTGAAGTTAATATAACATGTCCAGGACTTATGGTTGAAGTTTCGGAAGCTTGTGGGGAAAATCTTGCCCAAAAAATAGTACTTAACTATGACTGATGGTCTATTTTTCCACAGATTGAATGCTCCGGATTAGATTGCTAGTTTTATGATATGTCTACGAAACTTCTTAAACAATTTTTGAATAATCATCTTCATGAACTGATAGGTTTTTCATACGCATTGAGTGGAAAAATGCAGCAATGTGAGGATATTGTTGCTGATTCTATTCTTGCTTATTCTTTTGACAAAGGAAAAGTTACATTCGATGAGACAAGGAATAGAAATCTTTTAAGAGATATTTCGAAACTAATTTTTGGAAGGTACCTTTCAAAAAAAGATTTGCCAATTGAAGAAAAATCCCAAGAAGAAGATGCGAAAGACCGTTTTTTCCTTTTAAGTGACTTTGAAAGGGCCATTTGTTTTTTAAGGCACAGAATGAGTTTGGATATAGCTGAAATTAGTCACATCATTGACATGAGTTCTTATGAAGTAATCTCTGCTTTAAGTAATTCAAGGTATTTTCTTACAGGTTCTGAATTAGAAAAATCAAATGAGGAGTCCCTTTGAAAAGAGTTTTTGATGAAGATTCTGAAAAAGTGAGCAATTTATGCCCATTCTCAAGGCAAATAGAAGTTTATTGTGAATCTGTTGGGAAAAAAGATCCTCCAGATTTTTTAACTGAGCATTATGAAAACTGTGAAAAGTGTAGGCCTTATTTTATTAAGTATGGAAATGAGTTAGAGAGGCTAGAATCTCTTATTCCTAAAGTATTAAAAGAAGACATAATTGAAGAGGAAATAAATATTTTGAAGATTTGGAACCAATTTAGGCGGAAAAAGAGCATTTTTTCTTTTGATTAATTTTCCTATCTTTTTGTTTATGTTGCGTTATGTAAAGATAGTAGGAACGTTTTAATTTTATTTAGACTGGACCTCTTGTAGGAAAAGGCAATATGCAGGTAAAAATAAAAAATCTAATCCATAAGTTTAGGTTTCACACATTCTTTTTTGTGTTTTTATCCTTTGTAGCTCTTAGTATTTATTCACAGTTTTCCTCCAAGGAAGTTGTAAAAACTAGTGTTATAAATGAGGGACTACACACATGTTTTTCAAGGGTCAACCAAAGTTTTACGGCGAGGTTTCTGGGGTCTTTGGGATCTCCCTACCTAACAAATTCATTTATGAAAGCGACTGAAGAGTGTTATGCCGATGTAACCTATGTTTTGGAAGATAACTTTAAAATTCTTGGTAAAAACTCTGTCAAAAAAATTCATAATTTATCGTCTAATATCCACTGGCTTCATCGAAATTTAATTGAAGGTGGAGAACTTGTTAAGGGGAAAGGAAATATAGGTTCAAGGTTTCAAGAAATTGAGGGAATGAATGACCACTTATTAGAAGAAATTAGAATAATGAAAGAGAATATAGAGTTTGGAATTCTCTGGAGTAATTTCTTATTTTATCCTTTTATAGTAATGACAATGACTTTCTTTTTGTTTGAGTTTTTTACTTCTAAAAGGAAGCGGAATCATAATGAAAAGAGTGAGCGCGAGGCATTGATTGAGGTTCAAAGAGGAGAGTCTTTAATAGTTGGAAAGGTTGAAAATATTATTCTTACTGCGCTTAAAAATAATGGACTTGAAAGATGTGCATCTCTTTTTTCAACATATCAAAATCAGGTTTTTGATGGGAAGGTAACTAGGTTTCTCATTGCTCCTTCTAAAGATGAAGAAATAAAAAAACAAGAAGCTGTGAAAATTGAATTAAAGAAAGCAAAAGAAGCAAAAGAAG
>DKQD01000182.1:0-3931 GCA_002474345.1 Bacteriovoracaceae bacterium UBA7317 | reverse complement strand
AGAAAAAGAAGAAAAAGAAGAACAGATTGAAAAACAAGACTTGGAAAAGAAGTTATCGGAACATGTTTTTGAAGAAATTAGTTCTAAAAAGTCTAATAGCAGTATTCTTTTGGATACTGTTTTATCGAAAGTAATAGATATTCACTCAGGGAAGATATTCACACAAGGAATTAAACTAGATCTTAACGTCGAGGATAATATCTTTGTTCAGATAGAGCAAGAAAGTTTAGAGCAAATGTTTTACTACTTGATATTAAATGCAGTTAATGCAAGTGAAACTGTGCAGGAAAAGAAAATAACAATTAATTTAAAAAAATTAGGTGGCACAGTACTAGTTGAGATCAGTTATTTAGGAAGACCTTTTCCAAAGGAATTAATTTTAGATCAGCTAGGTTTGGAAAAACTAGGAGAAGATAAGTTCGAAAAGGCGCTAGGAATAGAACTTACTATAGTAAATTCTTTGGCAAAGGAAAATGAAAGCAAATTGACTTTTGAAAATATGAAAAAACCTGGAATTGGGGTGGTCGGGTCGAAGTTACGATTAACCCTCACGAGGGAAAAGAGAACGCAAATTGTAGATAGATCTAAAGATATCAAAAAACAAAGTCAGTTTATTTAGGTTGTTCAATTAGGTTGAAACGTTTTCTATAGGCATTTTAAAAAAACCTCTTTTTTTGTCCAATATACTCTTTGTTAGGAAAGATTAATTTAATAACTTTTTTTAAACTTTCAATGGAGTAGTTTTCGATAAAAATATTGTTTTTAATTTCAGGAAAATGTGGGTGATTTTTTTTAAAAAATTCTTCAAAAATAAAGTCACTCATCAAATAACCCAGAGATTTACATATTTTAAAAAGGTTTGCTATGGAAAGCCCTTTAAAGGTGATTTTAAGATAAGCTTCATCTAATAAATCCTTCTTATCCAATATATCAATACAGATCTTAAGTAATTTTACTTCGGTTGGAGACGTTTTATTTGATTGTATTTCTATTTTAAAGTCTTGATATAAGTTACATTTTCTATAAGGGTTAATAATTTTAGAAGATAAATAGGCTGATATGTTTTGATAAAGAAAAAATAGAAACTTATTGATCTGGTTTTTACCTAATATGACTTTTTCTCTATTTTTTAGACTTAACTTATTTGAAAGGATGTATTGTATATGTTGGCCTGCAAGGAATGAAATCCTATTTACGGAATAATTTGAGCAGTAATATTCATTACTAAATGGGATTTTAAAACTTTTCCCTCTCATAATAAGTTTTACGTAAAAATTTACAAGAGGCTGACGGTTAAGAGCGTTAACAATATGTAGTATTATGTTTATTTTCTGGTGATCATATAAATTAAAGTTTTCAAGGTCTGAATCTGAAATTTCAAGATTCAGTTGGCTTGTTATTTTTTGAAGAATAAGAAGGAAGTTTTCCTGAATGTTACTACTAAAAAGTTTCGACCCAGTTTCAATAATATATTGATGGAGGTCAAACTCTGGATCTTCACATAGGTTCTCATACCAATAGATCATACTCTCGTATTTTATCCAAGGCATTGATGTTTGAAGACAAAACTCTTTTGAGTTAAATTTTACGATTCTATCATTCCATCCACCAACTTTATTCATGCTATCTAATTTCCAAAAAACTTCGTCTAAATTTTGATGAATAATGGTTTGGTGAATATCCTTCATTTTCTGGGAGACTAGTTGAGGGATCTTGTTTGGTATAATATGGAGCTCACCAAAAAGTACAAGCATATTAGAATTCGGGTGTCTTTTTTTATGAGATACAATAATTTCAGCTGCTTTTTCGTCTCTTTCTTTAAGTGTGCCTTCTGAGTTTAGTGCGACAATCTCAAAACCATGTTTTTTTGCAAGATCAAAAAGTGTTTTATAATGGTTCCAAGGAAACCTCCAGGAGTCATGATAGTTAATACCTTCTAAAAACTCTAATTCTGTAATGGTTCCTTTGAGGTACCTTGTTATTTCTTCCTGGTTCTTTTCATGGACTATTTCCATTCCAAGAGTAAGAGTACCAGCTTTTTCATAAAGCGCTTTAATGATTCGTTTTAAATTCTTACTATTTTCATCAAAAGTATGAAAGTCTCCGAGATAAGCAATTTTGGATTCATGGAGGGCATTTATAAGTTCTTCAAGTTTAACTAATTCGAAAGGCCTATTTGAGAATTTTTTTTGGTTTAATCTATAGGTTTTTAAGTCATGTGAAATTTTACCCTCATAACCAAGGGCTTTTCTCTTCATATAGTTGTATATGTCCTTCTGCGGAGTTTTATTTTTTTTTCTTAGAGTAAATTGGCTACTCATGACTTATGACCTTAGAGGTTAAGTATTAGCTGGAGAGTTCATTTTTCCATAAAAAATAACTTGGTGTAAACAAGGTGGGGATCTTTTTAGCTAATGGATGAACTAGAGATTTGGTGAAATAATATTTTTGAAATTATCAATTGGGATTCTTTGTAGGTCGATTCAAGGGCATGTTTCATGGACTCAAAGTTAGAAATAACTTCTTTCAACTGTTCATTAGTAGGAACCTGAAGATTTTGTATGATATTCAAAATAGAGTGGTCAGAAAATGGGTCTAGAAGAAACTTGATAAATGAAGTCAATTCTTTAGATGAGTAAAACTCTAGAATTACCTGTTTGTTGGACTCTAAAGATAAATAATAGTCACCTTCTTCATTCCTCTTTTGGTTAACTTTTGTAAGAGGAGTATTTAAGTTCCTCGACTTAAAATCAATGAAAACCTCTTTATTATTTGTAAGTGAGTGAAGATCAAGTTTTAAAAGAGGTTCTAGAATAATTGGATTATTATAATTGATTGATTCAGCCCTTTTAAATTGACTTTTTTTGAGGCTATCCTCAATGTTCTGCTTAAAAAATGAAAGCAGGCAAAGAGTATGGTGAGGATGGCTTTTGGACCACTTTTCTAATGAGTTATGTTTATATGTCAGAAGCTCCTTTAAGCTTTGAGGATGAGTTTCCAATATAACTTTTGGTGAAATTTTAAGAAAATCCAGGTCTTCGATAAGTGATGTAGGTACTTCTGGTTTTTCAAGAAAGAATTTGGGGATGAGGAGCGCCCTAAGTTTAGATTTTACTTTGGTAAAACCGCCATTTAAAGAAAGTTGAATAATTTGGTGCCCAAGTTCAGAGTTAAAATACTCTCTAAATGCATTAATATTAATGTCACGTCTTTTGGGAATTATGCCAAAGTATTGAAAGAAAGCTGTACCATACTTTTCCATTTCCGCTTTGTAAGAATCACCAGAGATAACTTCAATGTTGATGTTGGCTTGGTTTCTAAAATCAATCAGAACTACATAGGGATAATCTTCTGTCTTTTTAAAGTTCAACCCAAGTAAGCTTGAAGTGAATTCATTTTTTGGAGAGCTTGCAGATTCACCATTAATATTTTCAACAGTAAAAAATTGGTCAAATGAAAAACATGATTTGGCCAAGTTTCTAAAGAAGTTGGGATGAGTAATCTTATTTGGGTCTTGGTTATGAGAATGAAGAAGCTTGCCTTCAAGAATAGCATCTTGGTGAAATTCAAAGGAGAGGTTTTCAGAAACTTGTTTTTGATAAAGAGGGGTTGTTTGAGGAGATTTGGTTTTAAGTGTATTCTCAAGCTCTGAAACAAGTTCTGAAAATTTCTGGAATGATGTTAGGTAACCACTCCATCGAAAAGTTAGGCAAGATTCTATTTTATGAGGACCATTTTGGAAAGTTTGTGGGAAAGCATCTTCTAATTTGCGTTTTGACAGTATGTAGAGGTTCGCCGGAATTTCACCTCTCCCTTTAAGGTTTTCAAAGCAGAAGGAAGCTTCCAATTTGAACTTTTGGAAAAATTGCTCAACTTTGTCACTTTGACTTGGAACAAAGAGGTTTTGGTTTGAGAAAATATATATGAACCC
>DKQD01000145.1 GCA_002474345.1 Bacteriovoracaceae bacterium UBA7317 | reverse complement strand
TTGTTTTTGTTTCGTCTCATGTTGTTAAAATGAGTTTCCAGGCAAAATTTACCTTCGAAAAATGTAAGCCGCTTGTTGCGATGGCTTTTGAAAAAAAGACCGAAGAAGTAACTAGAGAACAAATGGAAGATTTTGTAAAGGAATTCTGTAATTTGACGGCTGGTGCTTTAAAGAAAAACTTAGAAAATGAGGGGTTTTCATCCCTTATTAGTTTACCTTTGCTGACAAGGGGTCAGGATGAGGTATTCTTTAAAAATCACCCTCTAGAAGCAAATAGCCCAACAGTTTTTGAACATACCTGGGAAGTAGTATGTGAGAATAATTCACTTTTTTGCCAAATTAATTTTGAAATATTTGATAAGGAAGGTTTTGAAAAAATTATTTTGGGAGCTTTTGGGGCTGAAGAAGAAGATGAAGGAGATATAGATTTCCTATAATGATGACAATAAATTGATTGAAATCTATTCATAAATAAAAAATTAGAATTAAGAATTTAAGTGAAATAAAAAGGAAACCAAGGAAGGAGAGGAAGATGAGCGATAATGGGGACGTAGGTTTTGATGAGGCGACATTAAAGAGCATGTGTCGAGATCTAAGCCTTAGCAGGATGAAGACTCATTCCTGTATCGATGATATAAAAGTTGAAGAAACAGAGGACTTCGGTAAAAAAGATGAAACAGGGCAATGGCTATCTCTTATTTTTGTTTCATCTCATGCTGTAAAGTTGAACTTTAAATGCCAGTTTTATAGTGATGATGCCTCTTTTTTTACTTCTAAAGCCTTGGGTAAAGATATTAAGGAAGTAACAAAGCAAAATGTGGATGACTTCGTAAAGGAATACTGTAATTTGTCTGCTGGTGCCATTAAGCAATCATTAGAAGGAAGTGGACTAACGTCCCTTATAAGTCTACCTCTTATGACAAGAGGATCAGACGATGTCTTTTTTAAGTCTCATCCTAGAAAAGACAAAGGGCCTTTAGTTTATAGTGATAGTTGGGATTTAGTTCATTCCGGTAAAGCACTTACATGTCATATTTACTTTGAAATTTATGATAAGGAAGCTTTCCAAAAGATAATCCTTAATGCTTTTGGTGCTGATCAAGAAGATGATGGAGAAATAGACTTTTTTTAAATAATTAAACTTTAATGAGTGGCTTATTTTTGGATGGAATTTATGCCCGATAAATTTGATTTTAAAAAACTAAAGGATGAGATTAGAAATGTCTCCCTTCGGAGAATTAAAAATCATACGTGTGACGACAAAATAGAATTGGAAGAAGTAAAAGAGCTTGAAGGTTCTAAAAGTGTTGTTGGCCAATGGTTATCTCTTATTTTTGTGGCATCAAGTGCAGTTAAAATGAGCTTTAAAGCTTATTATTACACTTCTGATGCAAACTATTTCACATCAAAGGCTTTAGGATATGATTCAGTTGATAAAGTTTCTAAAGATCAAGTAGATGATTTTATAAAAGAGTTTTGCAACTTGGTTGCTGGTGCAATAAAAGAGTCTTTTGAGCTTGGCGGTACTAAGTCTCTAATCAGCCTACCTCTTGTAACTAGAGGGCAGGATTATGTCTTTTTTCAAGTGAAGGAAACGGAATCAAACCCATTAGTTCTCACTGATATTTGGGATTTAACATTAGATGAACATTCAATCACCTGTCGAATTGTTTTTGAGGTATGGGATGAGGAGGTTATTAAAAAAATTGACCTTCTTGCCTTTGGAGCCGAAGATGAAGAAGACGGTGATATTGACTTCTTTTAATCAACTTTTCCAAAATTCTTGTTTATTCTGGCCGATAAAAACAAAAAACATTTATAAAAGTAGAAAAAAATTGCCTATTGATTTCCGTTTCTCAATTTTTCAGTAACTGACCCGATAAATAATTATATTTTAAGGAAGTTGAAAAGATCCTTTTCCAGGACTTGAAAATGATAGTAAATGGGGCTCAATTTTTAAAATTATTTTTAGCATTAACACTAATGACTTCTTGTGATGTTGTAAGAAGGGCAAATGATAAGGCCAGGGAAATTAACAGATTCGAAGTGGCGGCCCTTAATTTATCAAAGAAGAACAGAGCTTTAAAAGCAAAAATGTCAAAGGTTCAGTTTGAGGTTCAAGAACTTAAATCTAAGAACAAATTCCTAAATATAGAAATAACCAAATTAAAAAAAGAACTTTTAAATAAGGAAAAACAACTTCGTTCTGGTCAATTTTACAATAGAGCTGAGACAAAAGATTATGTTAAGTTTGAAATCTTCAGATGGGCGCCATCTCAGTTATTGAAAGTCGCGGAACAGGAGTTTCAGAAAAAGAACTTTGAGAAGTCTGCGCAGTTTTTCGATGCATTCATAAAAAATTATCCTGATAATGATCGTTTAGATGATCAATTACTATTTTATGCTGGAGTATCTTCTTATGAATCGAGCTTAGATCATGAAAGAACGATAAGGCATCTTAATACAATTATTAGGAAGTATCCCACATCACAATATTTTAGAGGGGCGAAACTTTGGAAAGGGTTGACCGAGTTAAAGCAAGGAAAGACCAAAAAGTTTTTCAATGTAGTGGAAGAGTTTAGAAAAAAATATAGAAATACACCAGAATGGAAAATCTTGAGTTCTCACTATGAAAAGATACGAAAAAAGTTTAAAAATTAAAAATATCTTTTTAGGATTTCTTTCCTTTCTAGTCCTTTCTTCACTAGGAATTAGTGGCGTATATGCTAAAAAGAAAAAACTAGGTGTTGTGGAAGAAGTTTGGGGTAATGTTTTTCTCGTTGAAGAAGGGAAGACGAAGCAGTTAAGAGCTGGAGATTACCTCTATGACTTTTCTGAGGTCATGACTGAAGAAGGGGCTCAAGTCAGCTTCTCAGATTACTATGATCATCAATTCCATCTTGCTGGCTCAGGCCATATAAAAATGATGAACAAAATTGTAGAGTTGGTGAGAGGTTATATGTGGGTACAATCTTACAGACCTACGAAGATTCCTTTTAGCATTCAAACAGCAAATTCTACAATAAAGTATTATGATGGAGAGGCCATTGTTTCTTTTGATGGTCTTGGTGGTAAGTCACAAATTATGGTTTTAAAAGGTGACTTTAAGATGGGAAACATACTCCATAAGGTTCGACACTTTGATGTTGTTGTTGCTGATGGTGAGTTTTCCTCTATAGACAATGAGTTTAATGGCGGTAACCCAAGGGCCACAACGCCTGTAGGTTATCAATCTTTTCAAAAAGTGCTTTCACTCTTTACTGGTATAAAGCCACTTGATGATGATAATGACCTCTATCGCTCTGTTAAAAGAATGCCTGCGAAAAAAAAGAAGCTTTTAAAACTTAAAAGAAAAAAAGCAATTGGAAGAGCGGAAAGAGACTCTGTCTTAAAAAATTATATTGAAGGTCAAGTGCCTATGGCAGCAAAAGGCAACGAGAAGGTTGTTAGCAAAAAAACTAATACAGAAAATCAAATTATTTTCCTTAGAATTGATAAGTCTGCCAGAGAGAGAGGAAAAAAAGCCTTCAAAAATTACTATGGAGTTATCTTAAATAAAATAAAAAAGGAAAAGAAGAATAAGAAGAAAGTTGTTAACTTTAAGCCCAGCTATAAAAAGGGAACTAAAATTCCAATTCATATATTTGCCCCTAGAGTTGTTTTTCCACTCCCTATGGTTTCAGGAAGAAGTGGCCCCAAATTGAAAAAAGCTGGAAAATGGAAGTCAAAAAAGCGTCAATACCTTGAAAAAAGACGGAAAAGGGCCATAAAGCAAAAGCGTTTTAAACAAAAGAGCCGTGCCCAATTAAACAAAGAAAAGTCCAATTTTGAGAAGACTCTTGTTAATGAATACAAGAAGCAGATGCGTCACTCAGAAGAGGTTAATAGCCTCATCGAAGACCTCAAGAACTACGAGCAAAACTACAAGAAAAATTACTAAGAAAACTCAAAAAATCATTGTAGAAAGTACCTTTTGAGGGTTCCTATCCTATTTTTTTTACCTGAATTAATGTATAGTCGACGCATTTTATCATAATTATATTTTAAAGATTTCTAAAGTGAGGAACTTCCTTATGACGCATAATATCATTGACACATTTTTGACCTATGACGATGTTCTATTAAGACCAGGCTTTTCTGAAGTTCTTCCTCATGAAACTGAATGCGGAACTTTTTTTTCTAAAAATATTCGGATGAATATTCCCCTTATTTCAGCAGCAATGGACACAGTCACTGAGGCACCAACTGCTATCGTCATGGCACAGCAAGGTGGAATGGGAGTTATTCATAAAAACCTCAACCCTAGAGAACAGGCCAAAGAGGTTACTAGAGTCAAAAAATATGAATCAGGTATTATTAGCTCTCCTATAACTGTTGGACCTGAGAGTAGGCTTAGGGATGTATTGGAGTTAAAAGATAAATATAAAATTACGGGCGTTCCTGTTGTTGATGAGTCGGGTAAACTAGTTGGAATTTTAACTAGCCGGGATATGCAATTTGAGGAAGATTTAGATCTCAGGATAAAAGACATAATGACTCCAAAAGAGAAATTAGTAACTGCTTCCATTGGTATAAAAATGGAAGATGCGAAAAAAACATTGCATAAACATAGAATTGAGAAGTTACCTGTTGTTGATAGTGAAGGAGAGTTAAAGGGTCTTATCACGATTAAAGATATTACAAAAACGATTCATTTTCCTTTCGCAAATAAGGACCAGCATGGTCAATTAAGAGTTGCTGCTGCTATTGGAGTTGGAGATAACGAGTTTGAGAGGGCCAAACTACTAGCGGAAGCTCATGTTGATGCTCTTGTGGTTGATACAGCTCATGGCCACTCTAAAGGCGTCATCGAGATGGTGAAAAGATTGAAAACGACTTTTAAAGGAATTGATGTTGTTGCAGGAAATGTGGCCACAGGAAAAGCTTGCTTGGACTTAATCAAAGCTGGTGTGGATGGTGTAAAGGTTGGTATTGGTCCAGGATCAATTTGTACAACGAGAGTTATTGCAGGTGTGGGTGTACCCCAAATGAGTGCTATTTTTGAAGCTGTAGAAGCATGCAAAAAAGAAGGGGTTCCAGTTATTGCTGATGGTGGGGTTAAGTTTTCAGGTGATGTTGTTAAGGCATTAGCAGCTGGCGCCAGCTCAATTATGCTAGGATCCCTTTTAGCTGGAACAGAAGAAACCCCTGGTGAGATGGTTCTTTATAAGGGACGGTCATACAAGGTTTATAGAGGGATGGGTTCTTTGGGTGCCATGAAACAAGGGTCTAAAGACCGTTATGGACAAGCTTCTGTTGTTGATATGGGAAAGTTAGTTCCTGAGGGGATAGAAGGGCAGGTGCCTTATAAGGGACCTTTAAGCACTACAATTTATCAACTCGTTGGAGGACTTCGTTCTGGTATGGGATATGTTGGGGCCAAGAATTTAATTGAACTTAAAGAAAAAGCCGAATTTATAAAAATTACTTCAGCTTCTCTTAAAGAAGGTCATCCTCACGATGTCATGGTGACGAAGGAAGCTCCTAATTATTCTCTATAATATTGAAGTAAAACGAAGAAGGTTATTGGGGTTATTTTGTTATGGAAAAGAAAAAGGTTTGGATTGCTGATTTTGGATCACAATATACTCAGCTTATAACGAGAAAGGTTCGGGAGTTAGGATACTCTTGCAGGCTTTATTCTATAGACGAAGTTGAAGCCTCATTTAAAAAACAAATTTATCCCGAGGCCCTTATTTTATCGGGAGGTCCTCATTCTATTTTTGAAGATGAAAGAGACTATAGCTTTCTTTTTGAAAAAAAAGATCTACCACTTTTGGGGATATGTTATGGGATGCAGCTTATAGGGCAGCATTTCGGAGGTAAAGTTGAGAGGGGATTACAAGGTGAATATGGACATTCCAATGTAGAAATTCAGGAAGGGTTTGATATACCAGGTTGTCCCAAATCTTTTAGTGCCTGGATGAGCCACTCTGACCATGTAAGTGAAGTACCTGAAGGTTTTGCTGTCCTCATGGAAAGTCAGAATAATTTTATAGCAGGCCTTCACCACAAGAAGTATCCGATTATGGCGCTTCAATTTCATCCAGAAGTCGAGCATACGGCCTTTGGTTTAAAAGTTTTAGACTCATTTTTAAAGAAGACGGCTTGGCTTACACCTGATTGGAGTAGCCAGGCCATGGTTGAAGATGCTCTTCAAGCTTTTAATAAAGTTGATAAGGCTTCTAAAGATAGAATTCTTTGTGCTTTTAGCGGTGGGGTTGACTCCTTGGTAGCGGCTTGTCTTGCTGAAAAGGCCCTTCCTGGAAAAGTTTCCTGCTTTTTTGTTGATAATGGACTTTTAAGACCTCAAGACTATGGCCATATGGAGACACTTCAAAAAGAAACGACACTTGATATACAAATCATTGATGCAAAAGACTTTTTTCTATCCAACCTAAGTGGTGTTAATGATCCTGAGGAAAAGCGAAAAATAATTGGAAGAACATTTATTGAAGTGTTTGAAAAGAAAGTTCATGAGTACGAAAATGAAAAAGGAATTCACTTCCGTTATCTTCTTCAAGGTACCTTGTATCCCGATATTATTGAATCGATTAGTCCTCATGGAAAGGATGGGCCTTCCGTGACTATAAAGTCCCATCATAATGTTGGAGGACTTCCTGAAAAAATGAACCTAGACCTTATTGAACCTTTAAGTTCTCTTTTCAAAGATGAAGTCCGTTTGATTGGAGAAGAGCTTGGAGTTAAAAGGGAGTGGACCCACCGTCATCCGTTTCCAGGGCCTGGCATTGGTATAAGAGTCCTAGGTGAACTTGATGCTGATTCAATTAAGAAGGTTCAGCACTCTGACCAAATCCTTTTTGAAGAATTGAAAAATGAGAACCTCTATACATCAGTCTGGCAGGCTTTTACTGTCCTTCTACCCGTTTTTACTGTAGGAGTTAAAGGTGATCAAAGGGCCTATGAACAAGTTATTTGTCTGAGAATCGTTAATAGCTCTGATGGAATGACGGCTGTTTGGTCAGACCTTCCTTCTGGTTTTTTAAGAAAAGTTTCAAATAGGATTACAAATGAAGTTCCTGGAATAACAAGAGTTGTTTACGATGTAACGAGTAAACCTCCAGGAACAATTGAGTGGGAGTAAATTTCTTAGTGCTTTGAACTGTAAATACCTAGCAATGGATGAAATTAGGGAATCTTTGTCGAGATAGATTACAAGATCTTAATTGATCATTGTTTGATATTTTGATTTTTAAAAAGGGTTCTTATTTTTGTTTTCCTTCTTTTTATTCCCCCATTCTTTTTATAATACTTATATGAAAAAACTACTTCTCATTTTGGTATTATCAGCAATTACAAATACTCTACCTAGTTCTTTTTCTGCCGAAAAACTATTCGATGTTGTGACTAAAGAACCCTCTTTTGACAAACGCGCGGTTGCTTTTGTCGATACTGTTACAGGTAAAAATCGTATTGTAGAAGTGAACATGTCTGGAAAGGTAGTTTGGGAGTGGAAGTTTCCAAGTCACCTTATTGGAAAACGGAAAAGAAGTATTTGCAAAGGTGCAGATATAAAATATCTGAAATCAAATGATGAAATATTATTCATCATTCCTGGGGTTGGTGCTTATATAGTCAACCGAAAGGGGGATTTGAAAAAAGTAATTAAAGACAAAAAAATTAGTCACGATATTGATCTATTGCCTAATGGTAACTTTATCTATGTGCGTGGTTGGGCTGATAAAGGTGAGGATGAAGTAGGTGAAATAAACCAATCAGGCGAAATTGTATGGAAATGGTCGCATGCAGATTATTTTCCAAATAGGGACGAGTTTCTTTCAAAAATTCCTAAAAAGATAAAAATGAGATGGAAAGGCAAAATGGGAAGGAGAAAAACCTTAAAATCAGACGGTATTGATTGGGCCCATGTAAACGGTGTAGACAGGCTGAAAAATGGAGATACGCTTATCTCTCTTCGAAACTTCATGATGTTTGTTATCGTTGGATCCGATGGAAAACCTAAACAAAAGTTTCAAGACATATGGTTAGTCCATGAGCCCCATAAGACAGCTTTTGGTTATATTGCTGCGGATAGATTTGTTGAGGGAGGAAGGCTTCTCCACTCGATTGTAAAAATATCCAATAATGGAGAACGGACGAATCTTTTAACAGGTCAATTTATGACAGTTCGTGGTATAGAAATGTTGCCCAATAAAAGATTCAATATCACATCAATTGGCAACGTGTTAGAAATTGACTCGAATGGAAAAATATTGCACCGAATGCACTTGAATATTCAGAGTGAAGATGCCAAGCGCAACCTCTCTAAAAGAAGGAGGCCGGGCATGGTCATGAGTGAGGGAAGGTGTGCCCACAAAAACCTCTATAAAGTAGCAAAAACTAAAGTCTATAAGTGAAAAAACTCCTCTTGGCCTCTGCCATTTCATCCAATTTCTGCTATACTCACGCCCACTTAAATGGTCATTGATACTTTTTTGACTTGACGCATTTTTTTACAAAAAAAATGCCTGAGTGGCTATTGATTTACTTTGGTCCCTGTTGATTCAAACTAGATTCAAAGTTAACTTAAGTTCACAAAATGAAGTGACCGTCTGAGGCTTGCTAATTGGAATAGGTATGGAAGGAGTTTATAACATGGAAAGTGAGGCCGAAAAAGAAACAGAAAATAGGCCTGAATCCTTCGTCCACCTCCACGTGCATACCGAGTATTCACTTCTAGACAGTTCGATCAGAATTCCAACGCTTTTAAAGAAGGCCAAAGAGTTTGGTATGAAAAGCCTTGCCATGACTGATCATGGTAATATGTTTGGTGCCATAGATTTTTATACAGCTGCTCACAAACAAGGTATCAAGCCCATTCTGGGTGCGACCATTTATACAACGGCTGGAAAATTAGAGGAGAGGAACGAGCCAGTTAATTGCCCAAGGGCCTTCTCTAATGATGACCAGGAAATTAAGCACGATATTTTTCATCTTGTTATTCTTTGTAAAAATAATGTCGGTTATAAAAACCTTTGTAAAATTATATCTGAGTCTTGGCTTGATGGCTTTCACCACAGGGCCAGGGCCGATTTTGATCTTTTGGAAAAGTACAAAGAAGGGCTTATTGTAACGTCAGCTTTTTTAAACGGTGAAATTGGTTACTCTTTTTTTAGTTCCCAAGATGATAGGGCCGAGAAAGTTGCCTTAAGGCTAAAATCTATTTTTAAGGAAGATTTTTATTTAGAAATTCAAAACCATAATGTTCCCGAAGAAGAAAGTGTGAGAGACAAAATGATTGCACTTTCTAAAAAGCATTCTATTCCCCTCCTTGCGACGAATGATTGCCACTATCTTGAACAAGATGAGCATCAGGCCCAAGAAGTTCTTATGTGTGCTCAAACAAAAGTCACACTGAATGAAGAAAATAGAATGGATTTT
>DKQD01000073.1:5891-6213 GCA_002474345.1 Bacteriovoracaceae bacterium UBA7317 | reverse complement strand
GAATAGATGGTAATCGTTACGCTACGACTTTTATACTTCCTGTGAGGCTTAGTACCCTTCCTTTTGGTGAATGTGCGAGGGATTTTGAAATAGTCACGGACAATGTTGACGACTTTAAAGGGTCAGACAATATTAATGAAAAGTCAGGAAGAAGTCATCTTCAGGTCTTTTTAGGTTCCGGGGCGCTTATTGATGTTATTCATTCCACACTTGGGGCAAGAGGGGATTACCTTTGTAGAAAAGGGGTGAGGCCTATGAAACTCGCCAATCAAACCCTTTCTATGGAATATGAGACGTCTCCAAAACTACTTAAAATGAACAT
>DKQD01000073.1:0-5553 GCA_002474345.1 Bacteriovoracaceae bacterium UBA7317 | reverse complement strand
AACGAGGAGGGAGAGGATACGAAAGCGACCCTTCGGTTTGAGTTTGATGTTTTTGGAAAAAGTATTGGTTCTAATGAGCCGGAAGAAGATAAAAAGAGGTCTCTATTTAGTGGAAAATTTCAGCTTCCTTTTAATTCTGATGTTGAATTTGAAGGAAGGGTTTTTGCTGAGTTTAGCGTTAGATTTTTTGGAAATGTTAAAAGAGGTATTTTTATAAAGCCAATGTATGAAGAAGGAGGCGTTATTGACCCAGTTATAAGGATTAATGGCAGTGAAAGTCGTGGTAGTGAATTAAATCGTTTGTTTACTTCTATGATAGAGCCTCATTTAAAAAGGATCAATAAAAGAAACCGGATAAAGTTACCAGTAAAACCTGTTATACCGCTTCAAAATGAAATGAGTGGGGATCTTTTATGGGCAGGAATGCACGATAAAAAAGGTATGGAAGTCCGCTTCAAAGTCGTTCCAAACAATTTCAAACCAACGAATTGGGAGTAGGATTTTTTATAAAATTTATTGTTTAAAATTTCCGACGTAGTCTTTTATTTCAAGGAAAAGCTTTTCAAGTTTTAAAAGCTTATCGTTATCTCTAAATTTCAATTTTTCTGGGTGCTTTTTATCTTCCAAAATATTTTGGGTCTCTTTTTGAAAACGATAGAGAGGTCCTGAAATTTTATGTGAATAGTAAACAATAATGAGTGAAAACAGGATGGAAAAAAGAAGAAATAAGGCCACAGAGGGGACAAAAATAACCATGATAAACTCGTTCGCCTTTCTTGATTGGCTCCCAAAGCTTTTATGAAAGAGAAGAGAGAGGGATAAAAACTCCAAAATGAGAAAGAAAAAACCAAAAGTTATAAAGGGAATTAGTGAAGAGAGAAGAAAGTGCTTTTGGATTTCAGTCCCAATCCAAAACTTTGTCCTTTGTTCTTTATCAGGCCATAATTTTTTGGCCTCACCTGTTAAAAGGGAAATAATAAGTGTTGCTGCCCCTATAATTTGATAGATGTCAGCTATATTATAAAAGAACCTTGAGCGTGCCGTAGATAGGGGAATAAAGTCAATAACGTACCCAAGATATACCCTATCTAGGGTGTTCCCAAGAATACCAATAAGGAGGAAGAAGACTCCATATTTTAACTTTAATAGCTTTTCTGTTAAAAAGTAAAAGAAGGAACTCAAAATTAAAATTATTGAAAAATTAAAAATGAGGATTGAGGTTAATTTTAAGCTATGGGGAATGTTTCTAAATTTTCCAAGAAATATACCGTGATTTTTGGCAAGTTTAAAAATTCCGAGGGATTCAACGGAGTGAAGATAAAGTTTTGTGAATTGATCGAGGAATATAAGACCGAAAAAAAGGGATATGAATATAATTGTAAGTTTTGTGATTTTTTTTTCTTCTTCTTTCATGGAGCTTAATTACTATCTCTTTTTGTTAACCCACTTTGGGTATGGGAATCTTTAAAGAAATTTCTGTACCCTTTCCTAGCTCAGAATTGACCCTAATGTCCCCTTTCATTTGATCGAGGTTTTGTTTAACAACATCCATTCCTACACCGCGTCCAGATATTTCTGACACTTCTTTTCTGGTACTAAAATTTGGTTGAAAAATGAGTGAGTATATTTCATTTTCCGTCAATTCATGAGCTTCAGAGGCTTTAATAATACCCTTTTCCAAAGCTTTATCTATAACATTTTGAAGGTTTATCCCTTTTCCATCATCTCGAATTAAAATTTCAAGTTCGGATTTTCCTTGAACACAGATAATGTCAAGTTGACCTATTTCATCTTTACCATTGGAGACTCTTTCTTCAGGAGTTTCGAGCCCATGATCAAGAGCGTTTCTTACAAGGTGAATCATTGAATCATTCAGAAGTGACAAATGTTCCTTTTTAAGGGCCCCTTGGTCTCCACCTAAAGTAAACTTAACCTTTTTACCAAACGATCTTGAAATTTCCTGAACAACTCTTTTGTATTTGTTAAAAGAGTATTTTACTGGTACGTCAAAAAGGTTTTCATAAGATTCCTCAAGTTTTGTTAGGTTTTCTTGGTTAGGGCTTGAATGTGCATTCGTTATGGCCGATCTTAAGGATATAATTTTATCTTGGAGTATTTCTATTGTTGTAGGTTTCGATTGAGTCTCTTCTTGTTCATCGAGGATTGATATATTTTCTATATATTGTAGGACGGCCATTTTTTTCGTATAAATTCCCCACCTCATCATTTCAGATTTTAAGAAATTTTTAAGAAGGGTAAAGAAAGTAAAGTCATCTTTTTTGTATAGGACTTCAATTACTTTTTCAATATTGGCATCTGATATGTCCTTTTTAAATTCGAGGTAGATCGCATTCATTTCGTGGGCGAGTTTATAGTGTGATCGGAGATACGTTCCAACCTTTTCATTTTCAATTTGGAGAATATCCGAGACAGCTTCATTAAACTCTTCTTTAGTATGTCCCTTATCTTGAATATACTTGAAAAATAGGTCTATAAGTGCCTGATTCTCTTCTACGACAGTCTTTTCTAAATCCAAGGAAGGTCTTGAGTAATCAATTTGAGAAATAATGGAAAGAAAAGTCCATAGATCTTTGAGGAAAGGTTTTATGCGCTTTACTTGATTTTCTTCTTTTTGATCGAGAATATTTTGTATTAAGAGTATTATTGGCAAAATGATATCACTTTGTCCAACTACTGTATATTGCTTTTTCTTTTGCTCATGCCAATTATTCCAAAAGCTTTTCAATTCCATTAAATCAACAATGAAAGGGCTATTATTGCTTTCAAATATCTTGAAGGATTTAAGAACTTTAAATGATTTGTAAAATACTTCTTTCCAAAAGTTAAGTTCAAAAGGATATGGTTTAGAAAAAGAAGTATTTAAATATACTTTTTCGAATTCATATCTTAGATCCAAAAAAGATTTTTGAATTGTTTCATCAAATTTATCCTGATCACTTATCTCTTTATTTAGAAGACTTTCAAAAAGTCCTTCAAAATTATGTATTTGAGATGAAAGATTTTTCTCTTGGAGAGAGCGAGAGATACCTTTTATCGAGTGATTTAATTTTCTAACTTGATCAACAATTTCATCTCTTCTATATGGGTTTTGATCCAAACTTTTTTGGATTTGTTTGAAGCTCTGGGCCCTTGAATTTAAGCCAAACATTTCAGCAAAAAAAGCATCTAGCTGAATGGCACCTGCATGAATTTTCTCTTTAAAATCAAGGTCTTCTTTAAACACCATTCCGAAGACAATTTTAGCTGCTTTTAAATATGAATTAATATTACCATGAAGACCATATAAGCTTTGTATCAAGCTATTTATTTTATCTTCTTTTTCGACTTCACTAATTGATTCTTTTTCTTTATCTATATCACCTTCCTCCATTTCAGAGATAGGATCATTTTTATTTAAAAAAGTTGCAACTTCATTTTCTAATTTGTGAACTTCTGTAGATATTAAGCTTAGACCAAAAATTCTTGAGTTCCCTTTTAAAGAATGAAGGATTTGGAAAAGGTTTCTTATTTCTTTATCAAAGGCTTTATTATTATTTAAATTTTCTCTTATTTTTTTTCCTAGATTCTGAAGCTCTAGTGAGGAGTTTATGGCCCCTGAAAAGAAAATTTGCAAGTCTTCTTTTTTATTAAGAGCAAGTTCTTGTAAAATTTCTACATTTCTAGTATTTTCTTCTTTTTGCTTTTTCATGGCCTCTTCGAGCTTTTCCAATTCGGTAATGTCTTCAATTACGAACATGATTCTATCGAGACCACCCCCATTATCCCATAAAGGAGTATAGGTTACTTTTAAGGTTTTCTTAGTTTTTATATGTTTTTCATCCAGGGTAATCTTAGTTGGAAAAAGATCAACCATTAGGAGCCATTGAAGCTCATCGGTACCAAATACACAGCTAAAGCAGAATTCGATACTTGCATAAACTTCACTACTTTTGTCGAGGGATTGAAAAAGGGTTTCAAAGATTGTTTTTCCTTCAATTTTTGTTTCAAAAATTTCTTCGGAGTACTCAGAGACTGGTCCATAAATAATTGTGTCTTGGTCTATTGTGAAAATTGATTGCTTCATATTGTTGAGAAGATATTCTATATTTTTTAATGCCTCTGCTAGATCAGTTGTTCTTTTTAAAACCTCCGTTTCTAGATTAATTGAATAGCTTTTTAGCTTGTTGTGAGTGTCGTAAAGGTTTTCTTTCATTTTATTTAATGAGTTCGCGACTGTATCGAGCTCATCATCTGATTTATCCTTCTTCCTATCCAAAGAAAGGACATTCCCTGAAAGGTCTTTAAAATTAAGGTTTTCTGCATATGTAGCCATTTTTACGAGGTGCCTGCTCACAAGACTTTTGAAAAGGGCAAACATAATTATGGTAACAAACAAAAACTGAATGGCTTGGATTACAATAAAAACTTTAATTTGTTCCTTAATTTTTTTTGTAGCACCGTCTAGACTTGCAATGACGAAAATCTCTCCCACTTTTTCCCCTGTAGATTTTTCATCACTACCTTCCTCGATAAACATTATGTCCAATTTTTTTGAGATGCTATTTAGCTCCTGGGGTTTTCCCTTTTTAAACTCAGGCTCCTTTTCCAGGACACCCTCATATGCTCTAAAAATTTCAAGGTAAACCATGTCCCTGGTATTTAGAACACCGGATATTCCTTTTTTGATTTGATCGTCGTCTTCATTAAATAAAGCTGCACCGAGACCAGGGAGAATTGTTCTTTCTATTTGCTTAAACCTTTCTTTAACCTGGATTTTATAATTTTGAAATTCTCTGAATAGACTAATGGTTGTCCCAATCGTAGCAATAATTAGGCTTAAAAAAACAAATAGAATGATTAGCTTTCTAGCTATTGTTGTTTTTTTCATTTAATCCAATACATCCTCTACAATCCTTGAAAATTTATCGGAAATTATTTTTGTCATCTTTATATAAAAGCTAAAATAAAACAAATAATTAGAAAGTTTTCTTGATTTGTGTAAACAACTAATTTTACTTTAAATTGAACTCAGAAAAGAGGAAAAAAATAAAAGCTTAAAACCAAAACAAAATTGTTAAGTTTTATAAAAAATATTACGAGAATAAAGAAGCTGACTAATATTTAATCAAAATTTAGGTGAAGCTTTGAAAGAACTAAAAATCGACCAGCTTACAGAAAACCAAAGAAAATTTCTTGATGTTTTTGCTCTTCAGCGTTTTCACAGCATTATTTCAAATTTAACAGAAGTTGGTTTCGTTACGGATAATTTTGTTGAAGTAAAAAAAGAAGATTTAGAATTGTTAAAACAAGCTGAAAATCGAGAAGAATTTTTTAAGAAAGTCTTAGCTTACCACACAGATAAAGCCGACGATTTATGGGAGGAAGGACAAAAACTTTCTCCAGAAGTTTTTCATAAACTTGGAGATTTCCTTTTTAATAAAGAATTAAAGTTAGCTCAAGATTTTTGTGAATGGGCAATGGACTCCTTTAAGCCTTTTGGTGGACCGACTAAATCATTTGAATGGGACAAGTACTTAAATAAAAAAATTTACG
>DKQD01000031.1 GCA_002474345.1 Bacteriovoracaceae bacterium UBA7317 | reverse complement strand
AAAATATTTTCCAACGTATGACGAGAAACAGAGTGAGGCCTACTAATAAAACCTATCAAAGCTGGATCTGCACCAAGGTGAAAACAAGAGCTAACTATACTCAAGTTTTCACGCCCTTTTTTATCTACAGTTGCAACCAAATTAGCACTTTTAAAGCCACTCAATGAGTTAATAAAGTGAACCCGATAACGGGACTCCATCTCAATAATTTCTCTACTTTCTATTTTTAGGTTCATTTTTTCTCGCTAAAACTAATGTCTTATTTCAATTTAGTCATATAATTCTTGTATTAAACACAAATTTTTCTTAAAATTTAAATAAAAGGAGGCTCCAAATTATGAAAAAAATAATCTTCCTTTTCCTATTATTGAACTCCATATCATTTTTTGTATCAAAAGCCGAGGCAACCTTCACTAAAACTATTTCTATTTTGAATAAAGAATACAAACTAGTAGGCCACTCATTATTAGAGTATTCATTTTTTAAATTAGATGTCTATTGGATTTCTTATTATAAAAGCTCTACAAATAATCGCTCTCTATTAAAAATTATATATGCCAGAGATATCGAAAAGGATATTTCCAACCAAGGATGGGATGAAGGCTTAAAAAATAACCTCAAGGATAAATTTTCCTCCTATAGAAAGGAAATTACCTGGCTAAAATCCAAAACTCCAAATGTTAAAGAAAAGGATGTCCTTGTTCTTCTAAAAGAGGAGTCAAACGGTTTCATCATTCATAATGGTAATATCATAGCAAAAACAAATGATAAAAGAGTTCTTGAGCTTTTCCACTTGCCATGGATTGGTCCGATACCTATTGATGAGGAGCTCAAATCAAATCTTCTTGGGAAAAAACAGAATTAAGACTCGAGAGAGGATCATTGAGCTCCAAGTCATTTATAAGGTGATTTCGGAATAATTTCATAAACTCCACTCTTTTGTGGCCTTCTTTTCTGGCCCAATCAGTGTTCATTAAAGAAGGCAACTTAAAAAGCTTCGTTTCATAATGGTCAATCATAAATTTCTTATCATTGTAAGGTCTGTTCTCGGCCCAGAAATCTTCCCCGTCATAAAAGGAACTTCCCATATTTGCGGCAACTGAAGCACACCTTAAAACTCCAATAGCACCTAAGGCATCTAATCGATCAGCATCTTGTAAAATTTTACCTTCTAGGGATTGCGGTACCCTGCCTCTAGAATAACTATGGTCCTCAATCGCATTTGAAATATCTATTATTTCTGTTTCAGAAAATCCACAACCCTCTAAAATTTCTAAAGACTTTGAAGCCGCCAATAAAGAAGAATAGCTAGTTTTTGGATCATTTTTTGGAAGACAGACTATATCATGTAGAAATGCCGCAGGTATAAGAACTCTTTCATTACCTCCCAGCTCTTTCATCATTCTGTTACATAATGAAACAACCCTAATGACATGATTCCAATCATGTCCTGGTTCATTTTTTTCATAGTATATTTTAGAATCGGACTCTATTTTTTTAAAAACAGAGCCCTCAAGGAAATTTTTTGTTTTTTCCATTCCGGGCCTTTTAAAAGATAGGAACTGACCTTTCTAATTCATACTTTAATAGTTAATCCATCCTGGAGAGAATTCTTATAGGCCTTAAATGCTGGTATAAAGCCCACTATAAAACCAACGATTAAGATGCTAAAAAGAAAAGTTAGCTCTTTAATATCAGGCAACTGAATAGGGATAAAAAGTGAAAACTCACTTTCTAAAAAAGGACCAATCGCAAATAAACACCCATAAAGTGAAGATAATCCTAAAAGTGAACCTAAAAAGACCAAAAGGCCAGACTCATAAACGAGAAGACCAAGAATTGAAGCGGGGCCTGCTCCCAGAGACCTCAAAATCGCCATTTCCCTACGCCTTTCATTTATTGAAGTATAAAGGGAAATAATTATACCAAGGAGACCTACCACTAAAACGCAAAGACTCACAAGAAAAAGAGTCTGCTCTACATAGCCCATAGTTTTCCATAATTGCTGAAGGGCCATCCCCGGTATGATCGCTAAAAGTGGTTCATCTTCATAAGTTCCAATATACCTTCCAAGCCTCAAAGTCAGTATCCTGTTTTTGGCACCAACAAGAAATGAGGTAATCTGAGCAATTTTTATGTCATCCTTAGTGATGGTTTCTGGATTTACTAATTTATCCTCATTAGGAGCCCCCGTTTCCCAGCCAATATGGATGGCCTCAATCCCGTACAAGCTTACATAAACACCGCGGTCCACAGGAGTTGAAGTTTTCTCTAAAATACCGGTGATTTTAAAAGGACTCTCATTGTGCTTATAGAGTGCATTCTTACTTAGACCATGACTTATAATAATCCGATCCCCTAATTTATGGCCTAGTTCCTTAGCAACCTGAGAGCCCAAAACGACATCAAAAATTCCCTTAAAAGGCTTTCCCTCTTTTAATTTAATGGATTCATCGCCTCTATATTTATAATATTTGAAGAAGTCTTCATTGGTTCCTACAACTCTATACCCTTTGTAGTTATCACCAAGAGAGATTGGAATAGTCCAACCAATCATAGGGTTTTTCTTCAATTTTTGGTAAGTTGAGTAATGAATATTGTTGGTGGGACTTCCCATATGAAAAACAGTATAAAGAAGCAAATTAAGTGGACCACTTCTCGCACCAACAATCAAATCAGTCTTACTAATTGTATTTGTAAAACCATCGCGGGCCCCCTTTCTTAGTCTTTCAACTCCTAAGAATAAAACCACACTTAGAGCGATAGAAGCCATACAAAGACCAGCAGTAAACTTCCTATTTTTTATGGACTTAAGTGTAATAAAATGAATCATTGCTCTTTTCCTGATCTAACATTCAATTCTTCTAACGATACTTTCTTTTCAAAGAAATCTGCCAAAGTTTCATCGTGACTTACAAATAAAAGAGTGAACTTTTTTTCTTCCCACTTTTTTAGAAGAAGCTCCATAAATTCCAAGGTATTTTTTTTATCGAGGCTTGAAGTAGGTTCGTCGGCAATAACCAGCTGAGGTTCTCCAACAAGGGCCCTTGCTGCAGCAACTCTCTGTTGCTGCCCAATACTCAAATTAACGACCTCTGAATCTTGAAGCTCTTCAATATTTAAAGATTTAAGTATTCCACCAAGGTTGTCCTTCGAAGTATCCTCTTTTTTGTTCATCCAAAGCGGTAATAAAATATTTTCCTTAACACTTAAATAAGGAATTAAATTAAAGCTTTGAAAAATATAGCCAATTTTTTCTCCTCTAATTTGATCTTTTTTTGATGAGCTCAAAAGATCAAAATCATGTCCCAAAACGCGAATACTTCCTTCAGTCGGTTTGAGTACACCTGCAACAAGGTTTAAAAGAGTACTTTTCCCACATCCACTTGGACCATATAAAAAAACCTTTTCCCCCTTCATAATTTGAAAAGAGTCTATTTCTAAAATAGGTTTTTTATCAACAGCTGGAGACTTATAAGAAAATTTTAGTTTTTTAAATTCAAGAGAACTCTGACTTTCCATAGCAATTTTACTCTTTTTAAAATATAGTGGGGAATTTTTATATTAGCTTAAAATTCGTTTCACTTAATACTTAACTTCACTGACGTCAGTGGCAACCATTGAAAATGATGAATCTATAAGACCCTGCTTCTTCCCTAAAGAAAGAGAACCAGAAACCTTAATCGGAAAATAGGAGGAATCCGTTTTCTTTCCCTTGCTCATTTTTACCAAGACAACTTGGTTAGCAGGAGGGGGGGGGACATGCATACAAGCCGGGATAAAGGGGACAAGAAGGAATTCATCCACCTTTTTTGAATTATAATCAAGGGGTATCATAAACCCCTTGATCGAAATCTTTTTTGACATGGCCGACTTAAGTTCTTTAGTGAACTTCGGAACAGGCTTTCCTTTCTTTTCTTCAACAGTAAGCCCTTGGAGGACCTTCCATTCAACTTCTTTGGCTTCAATTGAGAGTGCACTCACTGAAGCCAAAATCGTAGCAATAAGAATCAAAAGAAATTTCTTTAACATTTTCAAAGCCACCCTTTAGTTATCAAAAGAACCGAAAAAGCCCGTATTTCTATAGTTTAAGAGTTCCTGTGCCTTTTTCAATCTCTTTTTCGTAAAATTTGCCATTTTGAAGAAGAACGTGAGCTTCTATCTCTTTGGCCTTAACAAACTCTCTCTTAAGAGACACATTTAGTACAGAGCCAGACAGCACTTTTTTACAGACAAGGTACATTTCTGCCTTAATTTCGCTATGTTCTGCTGATTTCTTATCTTTTTTAGCGTGTGCAACATGATCATCTTTATGCGCAGTTTTTTTGTGCTCATCTTTATG